>JAADJB010000046.1:0-9392 GCA_013151035.1 Gammaproteobacteria bacterium | reverse complement strand
ACCTGCACCTGCACCTGCACCTGCACCTGCACCTGCACCTGCACCTGCACCTGCACCCAAATCGAGTTCTAAAAAAGAGGCTCCTGCCTCAGCCAAGCCCAAGGCAGAGGTTACGGTACGCGTTGATACCAGTCGTCTTGACGATATCATGAATCTGGTTGGGGAATTGGTGCTGGTTAGAAATCGTTTATCCACATTAAAATCAGATATGAGTGAAGATGTATCCAAGGCGGTTGCCAGTTTGGATATTGTGACAGCTGATTTGCAATCTTCAGTAATGAAGACGCGCATGCAACCGATCAAGAAAGTATTTGGGCGTTTTCCACGAGTGGTTCGGGATCTTGCGCGTGCCTTGAATAAAGAGGTTGTTCTGGAATTACAAGGCGAAGATACGGATCTTGATAAAAATCTGGTCGAGGCACTCGCTGATCCCCTGGTGCATCTGGTGCGTAATGCAGTTGATCATGGTGTTGAGATGCCGGATGATCGAGAGGCCATAGGCAAAACCCGTTCTGGTACCGTGGTGCTGGCGGCTGAGCAGGAAGGTGATCATATTCTACTGTCGATTGAAGATGATGGTAAGGGGCTGGATGCTAATGCATTGCGTCAATCCGTCGTGTCAAAAGGCTTGATGGATGAAGAGGCTGCTAGACGTTTGGAAGAACATGAATGTTTTAATCTGATCTTTATGCCTGGTTTTTCAACTAAGGAAGAAATATCTGATATTTCTGGTCGTGGTGTCGGCATGGATGTGGTTAAAAACAGGATTAATCAACTCAATGGTGTGATTGAGATTACTTCGGTTAAGGGTAAAGGCTCTCGCTTCAGTATTCGTGTGCCGTTGACATTGGCGATTATGCCAACGCTGATGGTCTTGTTGGGTAACCAACCCTTCGCCTTGCCATTGGCTAGTGTGAATGAGATATTTAATCTGGATTCATCACAGACTAATGTAGTGGATGGTCAGCTAGTGGTAATGGTCAGGGAAAAGGCACTGCCGTTGTTTTATTTGCGCGAGTGGTTGGTGGGTAGTGGTACGGCATCAAGTGATGATGAAGTTCATTCCCATGTTGTTATCGTGAATGTAGGTGGTCGACGTGTCGGCTTTGTTGTCGATCAATTGATTGGGCAGGAAGAAGTGGTTATTAAACCACTGGGTGCCTTATTACGTGGCATGCCAGGTTTTGCCGGCGCAACAATTACCGGTGATGGACGTATCGCCTTGATTCTTGATGTACCTAGTCTGGTAAAGGCTAACGTGCACTAGGATGGCTGCTCGAGTTCTGGTTGTTGATGATTCAGGGTTTTTTCGGCGACGTATTGTTGAGATTTTGAATAGTGATCCTCGTATTGAGGTGATTGCTACCGCTGTCGATGGTAAGGATGCTATCCGCAAGGTTGCGGAATTTAAACCGGATATTGTGACAATGGATGTCGAGATGCCGGTGATGGATGGCATTACTGCCGTTCGGCGTATTATGGCAAGCAATCCAACGCCTATTTTGATGTTATCCTCTCTTACCTATGATGGTGCCAAGTCGACGCTTGATGCGTTGGAAGCGGGTGCGGTTGATTTTTTACCCAAACGTTTTGATGAAATATCGCAGGATCAGGAAAGTGCCAAAAGGGTATTGCGTGCCCGAGTACGTCAGTTGGGTGCCCGTGGTTTAACCGCAAAAGTACCCGTAAGTAGTCGTTCATCGGCGTCTACAGCGCAGGTAACAGCGAAGCCTGTACAATATAAAAAAAGCAATAAACTGGTGGTTATTGGTAGTTCAACGGGTGGTCCCGTTGCCTTGCAGAAGGTTCTGGTTGGATTACCACAGGATTTCCCAACACCCATCTTACTGGTTCAGCATATGCCCGGGAGTTTTACCGGGCCCTTTGCCGAACGTCTTAATCAGCAATGCAAGATTACTGTGTGTGAGGCAGTGGATGGTGATGTGCTTAAGGCCGGCACAGCCTATCTAGCTCCAGGTGGCCGGCAGATGAGTTTGGTGCAGGAAGGTGGGTTGGTAAAGATAAAGATTTATGATGCTGATGCCAGTATGCATTATCGCCCCTGTGTTGATTTGACCTTTGAATCGGTTGCCAGCATTCATCCTGGCAAGGTGTTAGCCTTGGTCTTAACCGGCATGGGTGCGGATGGTAGAGAGGGTGCGCGCAAACTAAAACAAGGTGGCTCGACGGTATGGACACAGAATGAAGCCAGTTGCGTGATTTATGGTATGCCTATGGCTATTGTTGAAGCTGGACTGTCTGATCATGAGATTGCCCTGGATAATATATCGACTGAACTGGTTAAGGGTGTATAGGGAGCAGGGTTTGTGGATATATTGAGTGTCATTGGTATCATCCTTGCCTTTGGTGCCATTATCGGTGGAAACTTTCTCGAAGGTGGACATCTCTCCGGATTATTGCAGTTAACAGCATTTTTGATTGTTGGTGGTGGTACCGTGGGCGCGATTATGCTTCAGGTCTCAATGCCTGTTTTTTTGCGTTCAATGCAAATGCTATCCTGGATTATTATCCCGCCTAAACTTGACCAACAGGATACGGTCGACAAGATTGTTGACTGGAGTAATATTGCGCGTAAAGAAGGCCTGTTGGGCCTTGAAGGTATAATAGAAGATGAAAATGATGCCTTTGCGCGTAAGGGTGTGCAGATGCTAGTGGATGGTAATGAGCCTGAATCAATTCGAGGTATACTGGAGATTGATATCGATGTGGTAGAGCATAATGATACCCAGGCAGCCAAGGTTTATGAAGGTATGGGTGGGTATGCGCCTACCATTGGTATTATTGGTGCGGTAATGGGGTTGATTCACGTGATGAATAACCTGGCAGATCCAGCCAAGCTGGGCGGTGGTATTGCGGTTGCCTTTGTTGCGACGATTTATGGTGTAGGATTAGCAAACTTGTTTTTTTTGCCGATTGCCAGTAAGTTAAAAAGTCATGTTCACTATCAGACTTCCTTACGCGAGATGATGTTGGAAGGGATTGTTGCCATTGCCGAAGGTGAGAATCCGCGTAATATCGAGATTAAACTGCAAGGGTATTTGCAATAAACCGGAGGTTTCCTTGCGGTATGTCCAGAAACTCTCCAGGTAGATATATGATGCGTAAAAAGAGGCAGGAGGCAGATGAGAACCATGAGAGATGGCTGATTTCTTATGCTGATTTTATTACCTTGTTGTTTGCCTTTTTTGTCGTGATGTATTCGGTTTCTTCTGTTAATGAAGGCAAGTATCGTGTCCTGTCGGACTCGGTAAGTAATGCCTTTAGTGATTCAATGAAAAGTATGGAACCTATTCAGGTAGGTACCTTGATGCGTATACCTGCCAAGGTGAAGTTTCAGCAAGATCCTAAGGCTAATTTAATACAAAGTTCCAATATACCATTGCCGAATCAGCTTCCCTCTCGAGGAGAAGTGAGGAAGCAGACCGATATAAAGGAAAATATAGATAAGGATGATATAGGCAAAGATAAGACTATAGATAAAGATAACGGCAAGGGTCCGGGAGAAGGCGGCGAAAAGGATTCGGCGGTGCAGAAGATGGCCGATGATATTGAAGATGCAATGGCTTCCTTGATTGATGAGGATTTGATTAGTGTTCGTCGTGATGACAAATGGATTGAGGTGGAGATTAACTCCAGTATCTTGTTTCTGAGTGGCAGTGCGGTCTTGTCGGTAGAATCATTACCTGTGTTGAGAGATATTGCCGAGATCCTGAAGGCCTTTCCTAATGAAATAAAGGTAGAAGGTTTTACTGATGATATTCCCATTAATACACCCGCTTTCCCTTCAAACTGGGAGTTATCAGCTAGTCGAGCGGCAAGTGTCGTGCATCTGTTTACTAAATATGGAGTGGCCCCGAAGCGTATGTTAGCTATTGGCTATGGTGAATACAGTCCGATTGCAGATAACACAACTGAACAGGGACGACAAAAAAACAGGCGCGTAGTATTGCTATTGGTGGGTGAAGATGATGTTAGACGGCAAGCAGATATCACCCCGGATATTATTCTCCCTCCGATCATTGAAGAGGTTAATGTTCAATGAAGATATGGGCGGTTGCTAATCAGAAAGGCGGCGTAGGCAAGACTACGACTGCCGTTACTCTAGGAGGATTATTGGCTGGGGAAGGCGTGAAAACCCTGTTGGTTGATCTCGATCCTCATGGTTCATTAACAACCTATTTTGGTAATGACCCCGATACCATTGTGAGTTCAGTTTATAACTTGTTTCGGATTGATCAAAAGATTACAGCGAGAGATATCCTGTTACCCACTCGATTTGAAAATCTGAGTATACTGCCATCATCAACCGCGTTGGCGACTCTTGATCGTCAACTGGGCAAGCAGGATGGTATGGGACTGGTCGTTGCTCAGGCGCTGGCTGAATTAGCGGGTGAATATGATTATGTATTGATGGATTGTCCACCGATATTAGGTATGTTGATGGTGAATGCATTAGCGGCATGTAATCATTTGATTGTTCCTGTACAAACCGAGTTCCTGGCGTTAAAGGGACTGGAACGAATGCTGCGTACACTGAAAATGGTACAGCGTGCACGAGGGGCTGAATTATCCTATACTGTAGTTCCTACTTTATTTGATCGCAGAACTCGGGCCTCGCGTGATACCTGTGCGGCCTTGCGGGATCAGTACAGTGAGAATTTATGGTCAGGTGTGATTCCTGTCGACACGCAGCTTAGAGAGGCGAGTCAGGCGGGTGTCCCCTTATCCATGTATAAACCCTCTTCCAGGGCAGTTGTAGCTTATCAGGAGTTGTTAAATAACCTTGATGGACGCGACCCAGAGATAGAACAGGTACAGGCACAATGAAAAGATTGGATGATCAGGATGATGTTGTGCTGGAGCAGCAACTAGCGCTGGGATCTTACCTGCAATCATTACTGACCCCACAGGTTGCCGATGTTGTGGAAGAGGTTCCAGCGATTGTAGAAGTGCCCCAGCCTGTTGTTGAAATAGCGTTAGCACCTGTTATAACACCCGCCCCTCCCGTTATAGCTGAACAACCGGTCGAAGTGATCGTTGTTGAACAGGCGGTCTCTACTGTTATAGCGCCTAGTGAAGCTGAACAAAAAGCAGAACCCGAGACCCAAACTCAGGGGGATGAGCATACGGTACCTGCCTGGGGGCAATCAACGTTTGAATGCCTGTTATTCAAAGTGTCGGGTCTAACGATGGCGGTACCATTGATAAAATTGAATGGGGTGTTGGTGTGGCAGCCCGAGGACGTTACCCGCATGCCGGGAAGTCGTTCCTGGTTTTTGGGCATTATTACCAATCAGAATAAAAAGGTTAAGTTGATTAACACGGCAGAGATAGTCATGCCTGTGGGTAGGGATCATAGCCCTGTTCAGGATTGTGGGCGCATCCTGCTAGTCGGTGATGGTGAATGGGGGCTGGTGTGCAATTCAGTCGTTGAGGTGGTTGCGCTGGAAACGACAGCAGTTAAGTGGCGTTCAGCACGAAGGAATCGTCCCTGGTTATCAGGTACGGTGATTCAACAAATGTGTGCATTAATGGATGTTGATGCGTTTATTAGTAGTATTCAGGGATAGAAAAGGTAGTAAGTGGCATGAATTATGCTTTATTCTTATAATATATGGAAAATCGTCTACTATTTGACGATTATTAACAGTAATATAAGTCACTCATACGGTAGAACATTTTTTAATAAGAGGTAAATATGGCTGAGGTGGATGAAAATAGTACGGGTGAAACACGTCGTTTTGTGACTTTTCAATTGGCTGATGAAACCTATGGCATTGATGTGATGACAGTTCAGGAGGTCTTACGAGTTAGTGAGATCGCCCCGGTACCTGGCGCACCGAATTATGTGAATGGTATTATTAATCTACGTGGTAATGTGGTGACAGTTATTGATACCCGCCAACGCCTGGGTCTGATGTCGAATGAAAATGATGATGCAACCCGTATCGTTATCATTGAGTCTGATAAGCATGTCATTGGCATGATGGTTGATAGTGTTGCTGATGTCGTTAATGTGCAGACCTCCGATATTGATGTACCCCCTAATGTGGGAAATGATGAGAGTTCAAAGTATATTAAGGGTGTCGTTAGCAGGGATTCAGGTCTGTTGATTTTGATGGATGTAAACAGATTATTAAGTGATGATGAGTGGATGGATATGGTCGGTTTCTAACAGACTGGTGATCAGGGTGATATTATGGAACAAACAATTATATATGCTGTAATTACGGGTATTATTCTGGCATTTGCTGCATGTGCCTATCTGTTGCTAATGTTTCGTTCTGTACGTGAGCAACAGCAAGCTATCGCGAGTGAGCTAGGGCATCTTAGAAATGATCTTGCTGCCTTGTGCAAGGCCTCGGCTGGTGCCGGCAATCGAGTGGTTGGTGCGGAACAGAAACTGCGCCGCTTAATTGAACGTCAGGATCAGCTGGAACTGAGGAATGGCAATCAAAAATCGTATAGTCAGGCGATACAGATGGCACAAAGTGGTGTGAGTGCCAAAGAACTGGTGCTGAATTGCGGTATCACCCAGGGCGAGGCCGACCTGTTAACGATGTTACATGCTGTGCCCAAAGCCGGGTAGGGTGCGTACTACGCACCATTTGTTGTCATTCCCGAAGACACTGTCGTCATTCCCGCGCAGGCGGGAATCTTGTCTGGTAAAGTTCGAGACATGCATCACTCCTCTCTATCAGAGACACGCCGTGAATATATCCATGTAGGCTCCATGCCCGCATCCCTCGGCAACTGCTCCATGCGTTGCTCTACCTCCTGCATCCATGCAGTCGTGCGGGCAAGGGTCTCTGTTAGAGAAGAGTAATTCCTGTCTCTTGAGTTAATGGGGCGGCAGTGATTAGTTGTAAATAATGTTTGTGAATAAGGAGAAACGATATGTCTAATAATTTTAAACCAAATGAATTAAGATTAATCAATTCTCTTATTCTTGATCCTGACTTTAAGATTCTTCAGGCATATAACCAATCTGTTAGTAGTTTTCAATTAAATAAAATCTCTGAAATAGAACATAGTCGTATGATTCAGTGGATATTAAACCCGAATGAATCACATGGGTTAGGTACTACTCCACTTAAAACTTTATTAAATGCTTGTTGGTATGAATTGGTTGATAAAAATATAAAGCCTGCTTTTTTTGATGTTTTAGATATTACACCGATAACAATTTCACAGATGTCATTAGAGTCAGTTATTTCATTTACGGAATTTACTGCTGATAATTATGGCCGTGTTGATATACTTTTGATTTTGCCTGATGATGATATAGCTATTGTTATTGAAAATAAATATGGGGCTGGAGAAAGTGGTGATCAGCTTGCAAATTATCGTAAGTGGGGTGATGAAAAATTAAAAGAATTTGACGTTTTATATTTGTATATGGATTTTATGGAAAAATGGACAGGTAAAGCCGATGAGCAATGGATAAAGATATCCTATGAATGGCTAATAGATACTTTATCTTATGCCATTAAAGAACCTCATGTTCCTGAGCGTATTAAGCAAATAATCACGGATTATCATAATGAAATAGTAGATGATTGTTTATTGTCTGATCCTCATTATGAGAATGTTAGAAGGATCTATCATGAATTTAGTCAAAAGCATATAGAAGCATTGAAAATATTAGATCGTCATGAAATATATAATATGGATTGCCAGGATTATTTATCTGATATACAGGAAAAATGGACTGATGACTTGCGTATTAAACATTTGTGTTTTGTAAATGAAGATGTTTTTGAGTTGCTAAGAGAGTCCAGTATAAATGAGGCTTTAAATAATTTTTTGGAAGCTAATGAACCCAATATAACTATTGAGTTTACTAGGAAATATATAAGTATTCATCATGATAAATGGCGTGTTATTCAAAAAGATAAACTTGGAAAGTGGTGTGTTTATTTGCATTTTGAAGAAGCCAAGACGTTTGAAGATGATTCCTTAAAAAATGAGTTGCCTTGTTTTAATCTTAAGTTGGTTTTCCATTTTATTAATTTTAATGATGAAAAGTTTGAGGTTATCGAGAATATCTGGGGTAAATATTTTACTGGAAACAAACTTAATAAAGAAAATCTAGGTAAATATAAATCGATTAGATTACAAAACAATATATCTAAGGATAAATACGATATGCTAGATATCGTGCGTAAATATATTAAAGAGATAAATTATTTTTTTTAAATTTAACCCTCTATTTTTCATGCTGGATGATGCCAGTTACCCTTCGAACTTAGAGAGTATTGTGTGGGTTGTTAAGGTTAAAAATAAAGGTTACAAAGGGCGGGTTAGGCCTTTTATTCGTATTTTTCCGGATCAAATCCTTCGGGAACCCGACCTGAAACATAGTAGGTAAAGGCGATAATCTCGGCAATGGCAATATAGAGATTTTCCGGGATCTCATCCCCCAGGTTAACCTGGGATAAGACCCGAACCAATTGCTCATTCTCTTCAATGGCTATGTTATTTTTTTTCGCGATCTCCAGGATTTTTTCTGCAATATCGCCCCCACCCTTGGCGGTGACACGAGGGGCTTCTTCTCCATCATAGTGTAGGGCAACGGCGAGTCGAATAGTGGCGGGTGCTGAGGGTTTATTCATGCCTGTTCATCAATGAGTGAACGACCAGTCTGTGGCATCGTGGATGATGTGGTTGATTTAATACCTTGCTGGCAAGACAGGTCGGCGGTATCCAGTCCGGCATTATCCAGTTGCTGCCGTAGTTTGGGTAAGTATTGATTAAATATTTCCGCTGAAAATGGATGCTCGGCTGAAAAATGGCTTGAAATCGTATCATTGTTGAGTACAACCCGAGCATGAATAGCACCCAGTTTGGGTAGATTAAAGGCTAGATTGATTGCCCATTGGTTGGCTTTGTTGTGTTCAACGCCATCACTAGCATCTTTGTCTTCCTGTTTAATGCGAATATCCCACAGGTCAGTTTGCTGGTTTTTTTGCAAGGGTAATTCAAATAGCCACTCGGGTGTTCGTTCTGTCCCTTGAGGGAGGGCGGCCAGTTGTTGTAATTGCATTCTGGCTAGCGTGGCCTCGACCTGTTGTTGTAGTTGTGTTTGTAATAAAGGTAGATTATTAAGTAGATTGGGCTGGGCTTGAACCCTGACCTGGGCGTAGGGTTCGGTACCGGGTAGTGGCGGTGGTGTTGATGTGCTCCTACCCGGGATATTGGCTGTTGTCGTCGTTTCGTTTGGGGTTGCGGCAGGTGTGCTTGCTGCCGGTGCGGTTGTCGTTGTTGTGGCAGCTGTGGTTCCAGCCGGTGCGGTTGTCGCTGTTGTGGCAGCTGTGGTTCCAGCCGGTGCGGTTGTCGTTGTTGTGGCAGCTGTAGTTCCAGCCGGTGCG
>JAADJB010000045.1 GCA_013151035.1 Gammaproteobacteria bacterium | reverse complement strand
AGTTGGTTTTCACTGGTATATCGAATCATGATGGTGCACGCTTTTTGGGGTGATATCGTTAGTTTTCGTGCATCTATTATACATGATTTAACCCTATCTTGTTGTTTTTATAAGGGTATTTTCTTTCTGAGGAGACTCTAATTAGAATGGCATAAGTATAAACAATTTTATTAATAAATCATGCAGCAAATGGCAGAGAAAATGGGTTGTCGTTTCGTTTATGCCATAGTTCCTGCAAAAACCGTAGAGGATTTTATTCCACCGCGCAAAAAAATAGCCACTCCTGAAACATTCAGAAAAGCAGCTATCAATCAGTAACTTAAATGGTGGCCCGACCTGGAATTGAACCAGGGACACGAGGATTTTCAGTCCTCTGCTCTACCGACTGAGCTATCGGGCCCTGTAGGGAGGCGACATTATAACCGTTAAATGGCGCTCGAACACCCCTAATTAACAACATTTTGTCATTAAAGAGGCTCTAATCAATCAGCAGGCGGCACATAACCCTCAATCTCATCCGCACCACCAGCGAAGAAAAACTTCTCCATCTCACCTTCAATAAGTATCCGTGCCTTGGGGTCCATAGGTGATAGACGATTTTCATTTATTAACATGGTCTGATGACGCATCCACATCTGCCATGCCTCTTTGGAGACACTTTCAAATACCCGCTGACCTAATTCACCCGGATAAGTCGGCTGATCCAAGCCTTCTGCCTCTTTACCCAGTTTTATACACTGCACCATTCGTGTCATTACAAGCCTCTTTAAGTTGTTCCAGGATACGTTGCACCGGACTAGCCATGCCCCCTGGAGATGATTGCTTAATGTTATACCAGACATAATCATCAGTTTCCAACACAGAATCTGTAAGGGTATCCTCAACCACGGCTCGCACCGGGGTGATATCCAGATGAAAATGACTAAAGGTATGGCGTATCACAGACCCGTGTTCAAGCAATTGAATGGAATAACCCAGACGTTGCTGACATGCCTGTACCAAATCTTCATCATTATCAAACTCCGGCAGACTCCATAGACCACCCCAAATACCTGTGGGTGGACGCAATTCCAGCAACACCTCCTGTGCGGGAGTACATAAAATCAACATCTGCGTGCTACGCACTGCCAGTTTCTTGCGTGCTTTAGTGCCTGGAAAATCACTCTGACGACCGCTTTTATACGACTGACAATCCACCTGTAGTGGACACACCCCACACGCCGGTTGACGACGCGTACAAACCCCGGCACCTAGATCCATCATCGCCTGGGTATATTCACGCACATCCTGCTGTGGCATATAGCGTTCTGCTAATGACCATAACTCTGCTGCTACCCGCGACTGCCCTGGCCAACCCTCCACACAATGCACCCGTGCCAATACACGTTTTACATTACCATCCAGGATCGGATGAGGTATACCAGCGGACAGTGCCAGGATCGCTGCTGCCGTCGAACGTCCAATCCCGGGGAGAGCCATAACCTGATCAAGATCAGTGGGGAAAATGCCTTTATATTGTTCAACAACAATACCCGCTGTTGCATGAATATTACGACCACGCGCGTAATAACCCAGCCCTGACCAATGTGCTAACACCTGATCCTGCGTCGCCTGCGCCAGAGCTTCAACGTCCGGAAAAGACTGCATAAAGCGTTGATAATAAGGAATAACTGTCTCGACCTGGGTCTGCTGTAACATCACCTCGGATATCCATACCCGATAGGGTGTCGGCTGTTGTTGCCACGGCAGATCCTTGCGACCATGCAACGCATACCACGCGACAACTCGCTCAGCAAACGACCTCACTAACGAAACAAACTCTTCAATGATTTCTTCAGCTTATCCTTGGTGGAACCGCCTTTATCTGTACCAAAGACCTTATCCATCAGTTTTTTCTTGGCTTGCGACTTGAGGATACTCCCCAAATCCGGGTAATAACCAGGATCAGTCAATGAACCCTTCACACGAATCGGAACATCCTGACCCCGTAAACGCGCCAGACCACGACCAGTATCACCACTAATTCTGGTCGTTAATAAATAATCTACGCGCTCATTAACAAGATCAACCTTACCCTTGCCACGCACAGACAACAGCGGTGATGCCAATTGCAAATCATCGTTACGCAACACACCATTGCGGATATTGGCGCTGGCAGAGAAGGAACTGAAGGGCGTTTTCTTATTCTCGGCAGATGACGAGGCTTTGCCCTTGATCTTGTTATAAGCATCCTCAATCGTCCCTAAAATATCCACACCCTTGATTACACCCTCAGCAAGATTAATGGATGCTGTGCCATTCAGGCTCTTACGCATCGTAGCCGGGCTATCTCCTTTCATATTGAGTTTAAGCATGACATCACCACGGGCACTGAGTACATCGGTAGCCATCGCATCCTTAAGCAATAAACCCAACTGCACCCCTGATATCTCTTTTACCATAGAGCACACGGGGACTGAGCCGGTAAAGTCCATCTTCATATCCCCGTTAAAACGACCCTCATATAGTGATGCAGTGAGCGGATAGGCTCGCATAACACCTTTTTTCGCCAACAGAGAAATCTTCACATCCCGAACCTTTACGCCAGAGACCTGCAATTCTCCCAGCTGAAATTTCCCTTTCAAATCCAGTTTGCGCAATGCATCCAGCGGCATCGCCACAGATTTATCACGGTTATGTGAAGAGGCCTTCTTTTCAACCGGTGCATCCTTCTTCTCGACATAGTCATCCAGATTAATTTTATCCAGACTCAAATCGAAGCGTATTTGTGGTTGCGATAAACGAGCGATATGAATGTTGCCTGTTAAAGAACTATCACTCAACCCCAGCCTTATCTGTTCGATATCAATCGCATCCTTGCCTAGGTTAATCCTCGATTTCAAACTAAGTGCTAAGGGCTGTTTTTGTGCCGCCAGACCCTCTAATCCATTAACCTTAAGATTCAGCGCTATAGCAAAGGGCTGCCCCGGAACAATCGCCTCAGTTAACAGAGAGATATCACTAATTCTGATATTTGTTTTTTTCTGATAATCCTTGATACTGACAACAGCATCCCTTATCTCAACCCCGTCAACACGCAGCGAATCCATTACATCGCCTGCCCTGTTCGAGGCACTGCTATTTTTATCTACGGACTGATTATTCTTCGCTGCCGATGAGTCTTCCCAGTTATTACTGCCATCTTTTTCTGTAATTAAATCAAGTCGAAGACCTTCAACAACAATCCGCGAAACCTCCACATTACCACTCAATAGTGGAATTAGTTTCACCTTGACTTGCGCATTACTGATCTGTACCAGATCACCTAAACGGGTCGCACCCAGACTAACGCCCATCCACGGAAAGACAGAGAGCTTGATCACCCCGTTAATCTGTAATTCCCGACCGCTTTTCTGATACACTGCCTGAACAATATCTTCTTTATAATCATTCACATCAATAACAAAAGGTAACGTAACCAGAATCACGATGATTACCGCTAGAGACATTAAAAAATATTTTATGATCTTCACCTAAAATCTCCTTTGCAGACATTCCTATTCAACTTATTGTATACTCATAACTGAATCAAACAACCCTGCAACAGAGAAGAACAATGGTTACCTGCCCACATTGCAATAAACCCGGTATATCCAAATTTCGCAAAGCCATTCTAAGCCCCGGCCTTACCGCCGACTGCGCGCAGTGCGGCGAGATCTCTGATATCACCTACACCCCCTGGTTGATTGCCATGATCCCCGGTTCTATCCTGATGCTCATTGCACTCTTCGTCGATACTGAGTGGGTGGAATGGGCACTGAATATTGTTGGTTTCATCCTGATCATCGTTATCCCCTACTTCTATGTCCCACTTGAAAAAGAAAAACCCAGTACCTCAGAGCCCGAGGATCAACCCAGTAAATAATCTCTTAATTCAGCGAAAAACTGCTGGTAGACCTGATTGACCGCATCACTTAACGCACTCACCGATGCATTAACCCCTGTCTTCAACAATGGAATCTCTTGCTGATAACGCCCCAGATAGATCATCCGATTCTGCTTGACTGACCGAAGAACAATCTCCATCTTAAGCACTACTCGTGGACTATCAGTCTGTACCAGCTCAAAACGATCGACACGCCCCCTGATCTCATATTCTGCATCAACATGCATACGTGGCGTGACCACCAGTTCTGAGAGGTTTGATTGCTGCAGGAAATCTACCATTAATTGCTGGAACAGTATCGCCGGTACCTCAATCCAGGAATGATAGTTATATTGACGCACTTCATTGGGGCTGCTGTCAGGCACATAAACTATATTACGTTCACGCAATAATCCTAGCGCCTGAAAATTCTGCACGACAACACTTTTTATTAAAGGTGTCTGCTCTTTAACAATAGCGGTATTATCCAGTTGTACACGATAATAGTAGTCCTTAGGTAGCACTCGACTACAACTCATCAATAATAACAGGCCACCCAACAACACCAGCGATTGACCAACTTTCATGAACACACTCATTGTGATGCCTCATCTTTCGGCGAATCTGCGCTAATTAAAAGACTGGGGTTTTGTCTGATACGCGCACTAAACTCCTTCATATTGCGTGCTGTACGATCAAGATTGTAATTCATACTGTCAATATGGCTGGCTAGTGAATCCAGCACATGATACAGGCGCTCTAACGAACCCTTTACATTCGATTTATTATCATCGATCAACTGATTACTATTACTCAAGACAAGATCCAACTGTTCACGGCTGGCCTTCAGATCACCGGATAAACTGGCAAAGTTTTCTGCCGTAGCGACAATATTATTCATAGTAACCCTAACCTGCTCAGGATCTGCCGCATCGATCATCTGTCGAAGCTGTTGGCTCCCGGCATTCATGTTTTCTGCAAAGCCATCCAGGTTACGAGTAATCGCAGGTGCATCACGGTTCAACCCCTGTACCAGGGCAGTAAGCTCTTTCATCAAGCCACTCACATCTTTTTCAAGCAGACCACTAAAACCTGTCACTGTATTATTCATATTTTCCAGTAAGGGTTTGATCCCTTCTTCAGAAAGATCCATAACCCGACTGGCAACCGAAGACATCACAGCAAACATATCCGTAGCATTGCGGCTAATCAATGTACCCCCTGATTGATAGAACTCTGTGCTTTTACCGGCCTGTATATTAATCGTAACCGGCGCCAGTAAACCGCTGGATACAATCTGTGCGCTACTATCATCCGGGATATGCCAATCCTCCAACACACTAAGCTCTGTTTTAAAACGCACCCTTGCCCCTTCGCTAAAAGGTGTCACTTGCTCAACCTGGCCAATCGGATAACCTTCATATAACACCTGCGTGCCAAATTTCACATCAGCCACATTGTCATAAACGGCATAATAGGTCGTGGTGTCACTGGTACGCCCGGTCAATAGTGCCATGGAAAAAATCAATCCCACTAGCATGAGCAACACAAAGGAGCCTACAGCGAAATAATTAACCTTTGGGTTTCTCATAACAGAACCACTCCATCCTCAGATAAGCGCTCGCCCGTCAAGCGTTGTAAATATTCTTCCGGTGTCATCATGTCCTCTTCTGATTGTCGATTTAATAAATTCTGAATGCGTTGATTATCGCTATTGCGTAAATCGTCCACTGTGCCGGAAAAAAGGATCATCCCCTTATCCAATACGGTTACACAATCTGCAATTTTGAAGATACTTTCCAGTTCATGTGTAACAACAACAATGGTCATACCAAAACTATCACGCATCTTTAACAAAAGATCATCCAGTGCCGATGCCGATACCGGATCAAGACCGGCTGAAGGCTCATCACAAAAAAGTAATCTAGGATCCATGATAATAGCTCGCGCCAGGGCGGCACGTTTAATCATGCCACCGGATAATTCTGAAGGCATCAGATCCTCAAAACCTGAGAGATTAACAATCTCCAGCTTCATGCGCACCATGATTTCCATAGTGCTACGATCCAGCTGAGTATGCTCAAGCAGGGGCAGCATAATATTCTCACCCACACTCATCGAACTAAACAACGCCCCGCCCTGAAAAGCCGCGCCGGTCTTTTTACGCAACTGATCCATAGCACAGGAATCCAGTGACTCCAACTCTTCACCTAATATCTTAATAGAACCGGATGTTGCTTGTTCCAAACCCATAACATGACGCAATAAAGTGCTTTTCCCAGAACCACTCCCGCCCATAATGACCCTGATCTCACCGGCTTCAACCATCATATCGACGCCCTTCAGAATATTGCGCTCACCATAGTGAGTCACTAGATCATGAACCTCAATAATTTTTGCCTGATTACTCATTAACGTGTCACCAATAAGGCAAATAACATATCTGTAATAACAATGGCGGTAATAGCATGCACAACCGAGCGCGTCGTTGCGCGACCAACACCTTCTGCGCCACCGACCACGGAGGCACCATTCACTACGGCAATCAAGGTAATCAAAATAGAAAACAAAATACTCTTGCCCAGACCATGCATTAAATCATCCAGAGAGAGGATCTCAATGGTTTGTTGCGCATACGCAGCCAGACTCAGACCCAATTCAAATTGCACATAGAGACCTGCCATATACAAACTCACCAGATCAGCAAAAAAAGTTAAGGCAGGTAGCATAATCAACATAGCAACCAAGGCGGGAACGACAATAAACCGTACCGGATTAATCGCCATCGCAATCTGCGCATCAATCTCCTGATTAATCTTCATTGTCGCCAGTCGCGCCGCCAATGCAGACCCCGAACGTCCAGCCACCAGGATTGCCGTTATCAGGGGAGAAAACTCTCGTACCACCGAAAAGGCAACTCCAATAACCACTCTGGATTCTGCCCCAAAGGCCTTAAGTGTATAAATCCCCTGAATCGCCAACATGATCCCGATGGTTGCAGACAAGACGGCAACAATTGGGATGGCATGTACACCAATCTCCATCATCTGCATCACAACAGCAGACAAACGCACCCGCTGCCCCCGTTTCCAGCCCCACGCCAACCAATAAACACACTCGAATAACAAAGAGACCGCGTAGCCCAGCGTCGAAACAAATTCAACGCTAGCGCGACCTAATAATTCAAGCCGGGTAATGATCGTCCCTGACGAGCTCACCTGAACATCTCCTGAATCACCTCAACTTCACCCAATTCTTTTATCAGAGCATCAACACAATCTTTATCCAGGGTCTGACCAGCTAACTCGTGCAACATCGTTATTGCCTGATCATTTGACCATATCTTTTTATAGGAACGTTCGCTGGTCAAGGCATCAAACACATCGGCAACCGCCACAATACGCGCCTCCAAAGGGATGCCATCACCACGCTCACCATCCGGATAACCACTACCATCAACCGCCTCATGATGCCTCTCAGCAATATTCCGCAACATATCAATATGTTCCACATCTTGTAGATGGAAATCCGCCAGGAAGCCGTCAATAATCTCACGACCCTTACGCACATGCGTACGCATAATCCTGCGCTCTTCTTCATCCAGCTTACCGGCTTTCAACAGAATGCGATCAGGAATACCGATCTTGCCAATATCATGCAGTGGAGAAAACATAAAAATATGTTCAATATAATGATCATCCAAGCCATATTGATCGGCCAATGAACGTGCAATGAGTCGACTATAATGTGACATACGATCCAGATGCCGACCTGTCTCAGGGTCTCTTACATGAGTAATACGTTCAGCACTCCTGACTGCTGCAGCCAGGGTCTTAACCGCGCTGATTTCATGGATGACTATGAGCGAAATCATGTGTGCATACACATCCATCTGGCACAAGACGGCCTCTGAGAACACATCAGCCTCATAGGAATTAAAAAACATAAAGCCCACAAAGATGCCGCCATCAAACATGGGTAAGGTATAACTAGCCTCATAACCCTGACGACCCATGCGTTTGGTATGATGGCTGTCCCCCGACTCAACGGTTAGCTGATTATTGACCACCCGGGGCAGACCCTCGTCCAGAATAGTCTTTAGTGAAGGTGCATCATCCAGCGAGGCCTGATAATGATCCAGTGGATTATCTTCACCACTACTATGCAAAAAGGTCTTTAAAATGTTAGTTTTGGGGTCATAGAGCGCCACGGCAATACGCGCAATAAACGGAAAAGAACCCTGCACAGAGCGATGCATAGCCACCAACTTATCATGGATTGGTAGATGCTCGTTCAAAAACTCCAGAACATCATGATGTTCGCTCATATTAATGCAGCCCTATTTTAATAATTATATACAAACTACAGTTACATAGATCCAAACAGGATTCAATAGTAAGGATAAGCTCTGATCAATTGTATACAATTGATCAGAGGTTGCCTAAAATAGACGTTTCGACAAACCCTATTAAAGAAACCCCCTGATCAACTATATATCATGCATATCATTCTTAATGGCGAACGCACCGAAGTTGCTGACAACATGACTGCACAGGCACTCATCGAACAGCTCGATCTTGTCGATCGTCGGCTGGCGTTGGAAATCAATAAAGAGATTGTTTTGCGTGGTGAATATGCGGCATACATCCTGCAGACCGATGATCAGGTTGAGATTGTCCATGCTATCGGCGGCGGATAAACACTAACCCCTTGTAACACATTAAAATACTGCGATTTATTATGACGACAACAAACGAAAATGACACCCTCATTATTGCTGGCAAGAGTTACCAGTCAAGACTATTAGTCGGTACTGGCAAATATAAAGACCTGGATGAAACCCAGGAGGCGACCGTGGCCAGTGGTGCCGAGATTATCACGGTTGCCATTCGTCGCACCAATATCGGACAGAATGCCGATGAACCAAATCTACTGGATGTCATCCCGTTGGATAAATATACCCTGTTGCCCAATACAGCCGGTTGTTATACCGAAGAGGATGCCGTGCGCACCTGTCGCCTGGCACGCGAGCTACTGGATGGTCACAAGCTGGTTAAACTGGAGGTGCTGGGTGATGAAAAGACCCTGTTTCCCGATATTACCGCCACTCTGAGTGCCGCCGAGACCCTGATCAAGGATGGCTTCGATATCATGGTCTATACCAATGATGACCCTATTATCGCCAAACGCTTTGAAGAGATGGGTTGTGTCGCCGTGATGCCACTGGCAGCCCCCATTGGCTCCGGTTTGGGCATCCGCAACCCCTACAATATTCGCACCATTGTTGAGAATGCGAATGTACCTATTATTGTGGATGCCGGTGTCGGCACTGCCTCCGATGCCGCTATTGCTATGGAATTGGGTTGTGACGGGGTCTTAATGAATACTGCTATTGCCGGTGCCGCTAACCCTGTACTGATGGCTTCAGCGATGAAAAAAGCGATTGAGGCAGGTCGTGAGGCCTATCGTGCTGGTCGCATCCCACGCAAGCGTTTTGCCAGTGCCTCATCCCCCGTGGACGGCACCTTTTTCTAGACCTGTGAACGCGCTTAAAAAGCACCGCCCCATCCGCAGCTTCGTTAAACGCGAGGGGCGTTTTACCCCTGGACAACGCCACGCGCTAGAGATCTTATGGCCAGAATTTGGTCTGGATATGAGTACAGATCAGCTCGATATTGAGGCTGTTTTTGGGCGCGTAGCCCCCACCATTATCGAGATCGGCTTTGGTAACGGTGAATCTCTGGCTGAGATTGCTGCCAATCATCCTGAAAATAATTATATTGGTATCGAGGTTCACCGGCCGGGCGTTGGCCATCTCCTGATACAGATCCGTGAGCGCCAAATCAGCAACCTGCGGGTAATGAATGAAGATGCAGTAGAGATACTGCAACAGATGATTCCATCGAATAGTCTGGCAGCAGTCTACCTCTTCTTCCCCGACCCCTGGCACAAGAAACGCCACCACAAACGCCGCATCCTGCAGGAGTCATTTATCCAACAGGTGGCCGATCGACTACAACCCGGCGGCTACTTTCACATGGCAACAGACTGGCAGGATTATGCGGAATGCATGATGGCTAATATGGGGGCATCAGCTCTCTTCCAAAACAAGGCCGGACCAGGCCACTATTCACCTCGCCCCGCCTACCGTCCCATCACCAAATTTGAGCGGCGTGGCCAGCGTTTAGGTCATGGTGTCTGGGATCTTGTCTTTGAGCTTAGGCCTTAGCTTCCTCACTGCTAGTTACCTCACTGATAACAGCTTTACCCGCCTCTCTGGCAACCACTGTATTCAACGGACAGCTATCCTTATGCCCTTTTCCTAACTTGCTCCAGGCATAATCCACAGCATTCTGCACCCGTGGGAATAAGGTATTATCACCCATATAATCAATCAGACCGGTACGCTGCAAAGTCTGTACAAACTCACGTTTCATACGAGCGATCAACAGCTCAATATCCGCACCTCTCAGACGTTCCGCCAGATGATGCAGCACCTCTTCACCGGTGGCATCCATTTGATTAATCGCACTGGCATCAATAATGATAAATTTAAGCGCGGGATTTGCTGCCACTATCTCCAGTACGCGATCCTCAAAATAACCGGCATTAGCAAAATACAGTGACATATCGAAACGCATAACGACAATATTTTCGCAGGTCGATAGATTATGCACTGTAATATCACGCATCGTACCATCACGAAAACGAGACAACACCGCCATCCTTGGACGCATGGTACGATAAACAAACAGACCCAGAGACAGAGCCACACCGACAATAATCCCTCGATCCAGATGGGGTGCCCATAATACGGTCAGGAAAAAGGTAATAACAGCAACGGCACCATCATGGGGTTCTGCATGCCAGGCATGAATAATGGGAGAAATCTTAATCAGGTTAATAACCGCCATAATAATCACGGCTGCTAATGTTGCCTGTGGCAGGTGATATAACAAAGGCGTTAACCACAACAATGTCACACCAACGACCAGACCCGTGACAATACTTGAGAAGCCAGTGATGGCACCCGCATCAATATTCACCGCTGAACGAGAAAAGGAACCAGAGACAGGATAACTACCAAACAGACCGGATACGATATTACTAATACCTTGTCCAACCAGCTCCTGATTAGCATCCAGTCGCTGACGGGTACGCGCAGCCATCGCCTTGGCAATGGAGATCGCCTCCATAAAACCAATCAAGGCAATCGTGACGGCCACTGACATCAAATTCAATACAGCCGTCAGATCAATCGCAGGAATAGCAAAAGCAGGGAGACCTTCGGGGATACTACCCACGACACGGCCACCCTGCTCATCAAAATTGACGTACCATGATAATACAGTGGTTACGACAACCGCCGTTAACACCCCAGGCACCCTAGGCGCAAAACGCTTGAGCAGAATCATAATAGAAAAAGCCAGCACAGCCATGCTAACCGTCGCCATATGGGATGCCTCCAAGACCTCCAGGATGGTATTCCACACCGTGTCATAATGATGCACGGCCTTTTCTACCGTTACACCAAATAACTTACCCAACTGAGAGGTCGCAATAATCAATGCACTGGCATTGGTAAAACCGATAACAACCGGATGTGACAAAAAATCCACCAGGATACCCAGCTTAAACATGCCCAGGCAAAACTGAAAACCACCCACCATAATAGCCAGCAACATCGCATAGGCCAGATAACCCTCTGGATTACTGCTCGCCAAAGGCTCTAACGCAGCAGCCGTCATCAAAGAAACCACAGCAACCGGGCCCGTTGCCAACTGACGAGAAGAACCAAACAAGGCAGCAACCATCGGGGGTACAAAAGAGGCGTATAAACCATAATAAGGGGGCAAACCGGCCAGCTGTGCATAGGCCATCGACTGCGGCACCAGCACCAGTGCAACAGTAATGCCCGCCATAATATCGGCACGGACTATATTGATATCACGCAAATCACCGATCCAGCTAAAAAAAGGCATCAGCATTCTCTGCCACTCGAGCAATACATTCCTAACACTTGCCACCGTTAATTACCCCCCAATAAAGCCCAGCCAAACACAAGCAGACAATATAACACGAACGCGAAAAACCGCCTATTTTACAATCAGTTCCACTAAAAAATCGATAACCATACTATGATTACACACGCCATCATGATAAATCTGGTTCATTTCTACAAAAAGTGCGATAATTGGCGTTTCACCTCAATTAATAATGAGGACAGACTTAAGGTCTGGCACCGTAAACGACACAATTATTACCGTTGCAGCCAGAATTATTGAGCGCGACGCTAACCAATAACAAATTATTTTTTAAGGAGAACTTAAATGTCCAAGAAAAACCCAGTGGTCGCCGTGACCGGATCATCCGGCGCAGGAACCACCACCGTAAAAGTCGCTTTTGAACATATCTTCCGCCGTGAAAACATCAACCCACTGGTGATCGAAGGTGATAGCTACCATCGCTATGACCGTCAGGCCATGAAGGCAGCAATGGCTGAGGCTGAAACTGATAACAATTCTAATTTCAGTCACTTTGGCGAAAACGCCAACCTGTTTGATAAATTAGAAGAGACCTTCAGGACCTATGGCGATACCGGTGCCTGTAAACGCCGCTACTACCTGCACAGCGAGGAAGAGGCCGCGCCTTATGGTCAAAACCCGGGTGAGTTCACCGAATGGGAAGCTATCGATGATAAAACAGACTTGTTGTTCTACGAGGGACTACACGGTGGTGTTGTTACAGACAACGTTAATGTTGCCAAGCAAGTTGACCTACTCATTGGTGTAGTGCCTATTGTTAATCTGGAATGGATTCAGAAAATTCATCGTGACTCTGCTGAGCGCGGTTACTCTGCTGAAGCAACGGTAGATACCATCCTGCGCCGTATGCCAGACTATGTGCATTATATTACCCCACAGTTTTCACGCACGGACATCAACTTCCAGCGTGTGCCCACTGTCGACACATCCAATCCGTTTATCGCGCGCGATATCCCGACACCGGATGAAAGCTTTGTTGTCATTCGTTTCCGTGACCCAGCTAAAACAGGGGTCGATTTCTCGCATCTGCTGAATATGCTGGATGGCTCATTCATGTCACGCCGCAATACTATTGTTGTTCCAGCCGGTAAAATGGGCTTTGCCATGGAGATTATCCTGGCACCTATCATTGATAACATGCTCCATAACAAGTAAACATCACTGAAGTACCGCAAAAAGGCCTGTAATTAAATATTGCAGGCCTTTTTATTTGTTGATTCCAATATGATTTCACTGAATACTAGGGCTCTATGTTTGCACTCAAATTCAGTTTAAGCCTTATCCTGGCAGCCAGCCTGCTATTAACCGGCTGTGATAATAATTCAACAACATCACAGCCATTCGCCTCCAAGCAAAGATCCGGGCATCGTGTAGAGACACGCTTGGTTCAATCTGAATATCTGGCACAAACGTTAAATAGCACCTGTGTGCTAGTTGCTCAACGACAGGTCGGAATTTATAGTCAGGGTGCCGGACGTATCGATGCCCTACCCTATTACCCTGGTGACCGTGTAAAAAAAGGCGCTATCATCGCTCGACTGGATAATCGACTGCTTCAGGCCGAACTGGAAAAAGTACAGGCGGAGGTCAAGCAGGCACATTATCAATTAGCGCAATTACAAAAATTGATCAAACAACAATTGGTCGCCCAAGAACGCCTGATTGAAGCAGAAACAAGCTTAAAAATCACCCAGGCAGAACAAAAACGGTTGCAGATACTACTTGAAAACACACGCCTTACAGCACCTTTTACTGGCATCATCACACAACGCCTGGCTGAACCGGGTGATATTGCAGAACAACGCCAGTTAATCCTGGGGTTGATAGACCCCGACAGCCTGTACGCAAAGACAGAAGTTCCGGAGCGATTTATTCAGTCACTACAAACAGGGCATCCCGCACAACTACGCATTGATGCCCTGGGCAATGATTACTACCCGGCAAGCATCAATCGCATACACCCGCTGGTTAATCCACAGACACTAAAGATGACACTGGAATTAAAACTAGACACACTACCCGCACAGGCTCGGGCAGGACAATTCTGTCGTATACGATATGATATCAACCCCCATCAACGCCTGCTCATACCACTAACCGCCCTGCGTAGCGATGAACAAGGCAGCTTTGTATTTATTGTTAACCCACAGCAAAAGGCTCAACGTATCAGCGTAAAGGAAGGGGGATTCTTTAATGATAAAGTCGAGATCCTGGAGGGGCTGGACGCAGGAACTACCGTTGTTACACGCGGTTTTCTTAGTCTGAGTGATGGTATGGATGTTATTACGCGCAAATAGGTATGCGTTCCCACGCAGGAGCATGGGAACGAGAAAACCCTAACCGCACTCTGGTTCCCATGCTCCTGCGTGGGAACCCCATGCCCTACCTCGGGGAACCTAGACTGCGCAACTGCTCTATCATCTGCTGCACGGCCTGACCACGATGACTCAATGAGTTCTTCACCGCAGCACTCAGCTCGGCTGATGAACACGCCTTCTCTGGCACATAAAACACCGGATCATAACCAAAGCCATTATCACCTTGCGGTTGCTCCAGGATTATCCCATCCCAGGTGCCCTGACAGATAATAGGAACCGGGTCGCTGGCATGGCGCATATACACCATCACACACTGAAAACGCGCACTGCGTTGATCGCCCTTCACATCCTTCAGTGCCGCCAACAGCTTCTGTGAATTATCCAAATCACTGGCACCCTCACCCGCATAACGGGCTGAATAGATCCCTGGCGCACCCATCAAGGCATCCACCTCCAGCCCTGAATCATCCGCCAGCGCTGGAAGTCCGGTATGTTCAGCCGCATTACGCGCCTTGAGAATCGAGTTTTCAACAAAACTCAAACCGGTCTCTTCAACCTCAACCACACCAAACTCGGACTGCGGCACCACCTCAACATCAAGATCCTTGAGTAATTCATTAAACTCACGCACCTTGCCCGCATTATTGCTGGCCAGCACAATCTTTTTACTCATGTGTTCAATACTTCTATCTGCAATTGCAATAACTCGTTAATCCCTTTCTGAGCCAGTGCCAACATAGCTGTCATCTCATCGGCAGAGAAAGGGTGTCCCTCGGCTGTACCCTGCACCTCAATAAAGCCACCTTCATGATTCATCACCACATTCATATCCGTCTCGGCCTCACAATCCTCGGCATAATCCAGATCTAGTACCGGTACCCCTTTATAGACACCTACCGAAATAGCCGCTAGTTGTGCCGTTAACGGGCTTTTTTCAATCAGCTTTTTATCCAACAGATAAGCAACTGCATCACACAGGGCAACATAGGCACCGGTAATGCTCGCGGTACGGGTGCCACCATCCGCCTGGATGACATCACAATCAATCGCAATGGTACGCTCACCGAGTAATTTCAGGTCAATAATGCCACGCAATGAACGCCCGATCAGACGCTGAATCTCCATGGTACGACCACCCTGCTTGCCACGCGCCGCCTCCCGACCCATGCGCGAACCGGTTGAACGCGGCAACATGCCATATTCAGCCGTTACCCATCCCTGCCCCTTGCCACGCAAGAACCCAGGAATCCGCTCCTCAACACTGGCAGTGCAAATAACCTTGGTATCACCACACTCCACCAGCACAGACCCCTCGGCATGTTTGGTATAATTACGGGTGAATTTTACTGAACGCAACTCATCAGTCGCACGATTACTTGGGCGCATACGCTATCCTTAATAAATAATTATATTTGGTGCGTGATACGCACCCTACGATAAGGGCATTGATTATACTCCTTTTTTAAATCAAGGGGTCAGAGCTCTTGAAAATACAGGCGTTATTGATTTTTTTGTTTTTGTGGTACGTTCTTGAGGGGACAGAGCCAAAAACCGGCTCTGTCCCCGTTTCGTGTTAACATTAAGGGCAAATTATCAAGGTCACAAGGACTTCCCTATGATACGCAGCATGACTGCCTTTGCCCGCAAAACAGCGGATACTGAATATGGTGCGCTAAGCTGGGAGATACGTTCATTAAATCACCGCTATCTTGAGCCCCATATCCGTTGTCCTGAAGAGCTAAAGAGCATGGAGACGGCTATCAGGGAATCCATTAGCCAGGGCATCAATCGTGGAAAGATTGAATGCACGCTCCGTTTTACCCCAAGCGATACACCAACGGATAGCCTGAAGGTCAATCAGACCGCACTGAAACACCTGATTCAGACCTGTAATGAAATCAATGAATGCTTGCCCGAGCAGGCTATTCTCAACCCACTCGATTTATTACGCTGGCCGGGGATTCTGCTAACCAGTAGCCCTGATAAGAAAAATCTGCATCAGGCCATCCTTGCGCTTCATAAACAGGCCTTGCAGGAGCTGATTGAGACCCGCCAACGCGAGGGTGAAAAGATCTTCCAGCTTATCAAACAACGCTGTGATGCCATGAAGCCCCTGGTGGTGCAAGCAAAGACCCGGATGCCTGAGATTCAACAAAGAATCCGGGAACGCCTCACCGCCCGCCTGGACGAGATCAATGCCGAGATTGATCAGGGGCGACTCGAACAGGAACTGGTGTTCCAGGCGCAGAAGATGGATGTTGCCGAGGAACTGGACCGACTGGAAGGGCATATCCAGGAGGTGGAAGATGTGCTGCAACGGGATGAACCCGTGGGCAGACGACTCGACTTCCTAATGCAGGAACTGAACCGTGAGGCGAACACCCTCGGTTCAAAGTCTATTGATAGCGAAACAACCAATATATCCATCGAACTCAAGGTACTCATTGAGCAGATGCGTGAACAGATTCAGAACGTGGAGTAACATCCGATATACTTGTTTTTTAAAAGCAAGTATACTATTATGTATATTAGACATAATTCATTGTTTTAATGATATAAATATACATGAAAATACCCGTATCACCACCTGATTTTGATACACTTTTACATTCGATTATGGAAAATGAACCGGCTATTCTTTTGCGTGTAATGCAACAAAATAGCCCAATCGATGAAAAAGGGCGCTATCTGCACTGGGACAAACTCCGGCACTTACCCGCACCCAATGGGTTAAATAATGAACAATGGTGGCTTTCTACTAAAAAGGCTCGTCGCAACATATACCGTCCCCTTCCCCTAAAAGATAAAAGCGGTACTCATTTTCAATTCTCTGTGCCTGATCAGATATTGCACGAACTGCATTGGCTCGACCGTTATGCTGCCGGAAACATTCAATCCAGTGATGCAATAAGCAATTTACAAACCCGTAACACCTATTTAATCCGCTCATTGATTGAAGAAGCTATTAATTCCAGTCAACTTGAGGGTGCCTCCACTACACGCGATGTTGCCAAGGAGATGATTCGTCAAGACAGGGCACCTCAAGATACCAGTGAGCGCATGATCCTGAATAACTATCAAGCGATGCAGTTTATTCGAGAAATGAAAGATGAGCCCCTGACACCTTCGCTGGTATTTGAACTGCATCGCATACTGACGCGTGACACACTGGACAAGCATGAAGCGGGGCATTTTCGTACCAATGATGATGAGATTCATGTCGTTGACAGAGCCACCCAAAAATATCTGCACACTCCCCCAACAGCTGATCAACTACCAGAAAGATTGCAGGCACTTTGTGATTTTGCAAATAATCCTGTTCAAGAAGGGCACACCTTTTTACACCCTGTCATAAAGGCCATAAGCCTGCATTTTATGCTGGCCTACGATCACCCCTTTTGTGATGGGAATGGCCGTACAGCAAGGGCGTTATTCTACTGGTCAATGACAACACAGGGATATTGGCTAATGGAATTTATTTCTATTTCCCGGATAATCAAGAAGGCTCCTGGACAGTATAGCAAGGCCTTTCTTTTTACCGAGACAGATAACGGTGATTTAACTTATTTCCTGATCCATCAACTAGAAGTGATTCATCAAGCCGTTGATGACCTGCATTCTTTTCTTGATAAAAAAACAAAAGCAATCAATGAAGCAGAACGCCTGTTAATTGATAATCCACGCCTGAATGGGAAATTAAACTTTCGTCAACTGGCCTTGTTGCGACATGCGCTTAAACACCCACGTTTCAGCTATGTCGTACAGGAACATCAGCGCTCTCATGGGATATCCTATGATGTGGCGCGTAAGGATTTGCTTATAATGGCAGACAAATTGAAACTACTGATTAAAACCAAACAGGGGCAACGTTATTATTTTGTTGCCCCCAGTGACCTGGAACAGAGGATAGCAAATTAATGAAAGGTAACCTGTATATTATCTCAGCCCCTTCCGGAGCAGGCAAAACCAGCCTGGTACGCAAGGTTATGGAACAGCGCGGTAACGTCTGTTTCTCTATCTCACACACCACGCGTGACATGCGCCCTGGTGAAAGAGATGGATTTGATTACAACTTTGTTGACACTAAAACTTTTGAGACCATGGTCAAGGACGGCGCATTTATTGAATATGCCCAGGTGTTTGATAATTTTTATGGCACCTCACATACCTCGGTGGAAGACCAACTTGCCAAAGGTAAAGACGTGGTACTGGATATTGACTGGCAGGGTGCGCGCCAGATTCGCGCGCAACTCCCCCATGCCATTAATATCTTTATCCTGCCCCCGTCAAAACAAGCACTGGATGACCGCCTGCATGCCCGTGGCCAGGACTCTGAGGAGATCATTGCACGCCGTATGCAATCAGCGATACAGGAAATGAGTCACTATAATGAATATCAATACCTCATCATTAATGATGACTTTGATACCGCGGTTGCTGAACTCGATGCCATTATGTGCAGCAAACACCTCACCATCGAGAAACAAAGCCTGCATCATCAACATATCATCAATGAATTATTATCGGGCTAGCCTAAGTCTTTGAATTACGTTAAACTGTGCGACCCTTGAATAGAACACAAGCTCGAGAGAACATATGGCACGAATTACTGTTGAAGATTGTCTGGATAATGTAGCGAACCGCTTTGAACTGGTTCTTGTTGCGGCTAAACGCGCCCGTCAGCTGGCACGCGGCGCAGAGACCACGCTGTCCTGGGACAAGGATAAAGTAACGGTAATGGCTCTACGTGAGATCTCGGAAAATATTATTGGCCCTGAGATCCTCAAGGAAACCCCACCAGAAGAAGAAATATTTGGTGATTTTCCTGACGATGAAAAGACCGATGAAGTCGTCAATACCGAGACCAAGGCTGAAAATGATGAGACCAAGGTCTGATCACAAGCTATAACTATTGGGGTAAGAGTTCTCTTTACCCCACTTAATTTATTTCCCTATGATGCCTGCCCGATAGAATGTTAAGCTATCGATAGTGCTCTTTTCACGGGAAATAAATGACCGCTGATACAACAGATAACGATACTGACCTGCGTTTTTTGGTCAGTGACCTGTGCTCGCTACTGGAGGCCTATCTTCCAGCCGAGCAGGTACGTGATGTCTATCGTGCCTATCTGTTTGCCGCTGAGGCACATGAAGGCCAACACCGCATGTCCGGTGAGCCCTATATCTACCATCCCGTTGCTGTCGCCCGTATCCTTGCCGAAATGCGCATGGATGCTAATAGCCTGGTCGCTGCCATTCTGCATGATGTCATCGAAGATACGGCAACCGCTAAAGAACAACTGGAACGTGAATTTGGCAAAGAGGTCGCCGAATTGGTCGATGGTGTCAGTAAACTTACCCAGATCAAATTTGAAAGCAAGGCCGAGGCACAAGCTGAAAACTTCCGTAAAATGATCCTCGCTATGGTGCGTGATATCCGTGTCATCATGGTCAAACTCGCCGACCGCCTGCATAACATGAGAACCCTGGGCGTAATGCGCCCGGACAAAAAGCGTCGCATTGCCCGGGAAACACTGGAAATCTACGCGCCGATTGCTAATCGCCTGGGCATGAATACCATGCGCCTCGAACTCGCAGATCTGGGCTTTGCCGCCTGTTTTCCCATGCGCTATCGAATCTTGTCCGATGCCATCAAAAAGGCGCGCGGCAACCGCAAAGAGATACTGCATACTATCGAAGACAGCATTAAAAAACGTCTGCAACAAGAAGACCTGCACTGCACTACATCAGCACGAGAAAAACATCTCTACAGCATCTATCTGAAGATGATTGAGAAATCTCTGCCCTTTGCCGAGGTGTTTGATGTCTACGCCTTTCGTTTAATCGTCGACAAGGTTGATGACTGTTACCGTGCCCTCGGTATTATGCACAACCTGTATAAGCCAGTACCGGGAAAGTTCAAGGACTATATCGCCATCCCCAAATCCAACGGTTATCAATCGCTGCACACCATACTGTTTGGCCCCTACGGTGTCCCCATCGAAGTACAGATTCGTACCCGTGATATGGATAGCGTCGCCGATGCTGGTATCGCCGCTCACTGGCTCTACAAGAGTGAAGACAAGGCCGCCAGTGGTGCACAAACTCGTGCCAGAGAATGGTTACGCGAATTACTCGATCTACAAACCAATGCCGGTAACTCACTTGAGTTTCTTGAAAATGTCAAAATTGATCTCTTTCCAGACAAGGTTTACATCTTCACCCCAAATGGAGAGATCATGGAGCTCCCGCGTGGCGCAACCGCCGTTGATTTTGCATACGCCGTGCATACCGATGTCGGCAACACCTGCATTGCTGCCAAGATTGATCGACGACTGGCACCTCTACGCAGTCCCCTTTACAACGGGCAGACCATTGAAATCATTGCTGCACCCGGTGCTCACCCTAATCCCAACTGGCTCAATTTTGTCGTCACCGGCAAGGCGCGAGCAAATATTCGACATTACCTGAAGAATCTTCATCATGAAGAAGGGGTTAATCTGGGGCAACGCCTATTAGATAAGGCCTTAAGCAGTCTGGAAACCGATCTCAATAACATCCCGCAACAACAGATTGAACAACTCCTGAATGACAGCGGCTTCCAGGATATAAACGAACTACTGGAGGATATCGGTATCGGTAACCGTAGTGCCTTACTGGTTGCAAGGCAACTAGTGCCACTACAGGAGAATGAAGCAAGCGATGACGAGAAAAATCGTAATATACAACCACTCGCCATCAAGGGAACCGAAGGAATCGTGGTCAGCTATGCTCGCTGTTGTCGCCCAATACCCGGTGACCCGATTGCAGGATTTATCAGCACCGGACGGGGTATCGTGATCCATTATGATCGCTGCAAGAATATAGCAGACATACGCCCACACTCTGAAAAATGGATTGATGTCGAATGGCAAGCCAATATCGACAGTGATTTTTCAGTAGAGGTTCATGTTGAGGTGAATAATCAACGGGGCGTACTAGCTACCGTTGCAGCGGCTATCGCGGATACTGATTCCAATATCGAGAATGTACATATTGATGAAAAAGACAGTTCCAATACCACGCTGCTATTCACCATTGCCGTACAAAACCGCAAGCACTTGGCAAAGGTCATGCGTCATGTACGCAAGATCCCCTCCGTCATGCGAATTAGTCGCTGGAAAGAGTAAACTAGAAACCCTAACTCGATAATGGTTGCCAACCACCATTGAATTTATCCAGATCCTCTTCCTTCAAACGCCGATTAACATACAGGGCATCCAGGGTATCTTCAGTAATCTCAATATTTTCACCCTGATATTGCCATTTCCCATGAATCACCAGACGAAACAGCGTCTCCATAATATCATCCAGACGAATCGAGTGATTCTTTGCCAACCCCTTGAAATCATTTAAAAATAATGAATCACCTTGTTTTAGATAGTGATCCCGTGCCAGGGCCTCCAATGCAACGTCCCAAAGCGGTGTTTCCATTTCTTCAATCATTTTATACACACCTGTAATTTTAACTTAACGCGACTTAATCGAACCATTCAGGGAAACCTTTAGCTAAAAATGAAAAATAATATTAATCAGGACAATACTTGACTATAATTATAAGGTATTATATGGTCTCTATTTTTACCAATCTGAAATACTAAGGAGAAATACTGTGAGCGTACTTGTTGGCCGCCCAGCCCCGGATTTTACTGCCCCCGCCGTTCTTGGTGACGGTAGCATCGTAGATGAATACACCCTTTCAACCGAGATCAAGGGCAAAGCTGCCGTGATCTTCTTCTATCCTCTGGATTTCACCTTTGTCTGCCCATCCGAGCTGATCGCCTTTGATCATCGCCTGGCCGAGTTCAAAAAGCGTAATGTTGAAGTGATTGGTGTCTCTATTGATTCACACTTTACCCATAATGCATGGCGTAACACTGCCATCAATGATGGCGGTATTGGTGCCGTCGGTTACCCATTAATCGCCGATATGACCCATGGCATCTGCAAGGCATACGATGTGGAAACACCTGATGGTGCCGTTGCATTCCGTGGTTCATTCCTGATCGACAAGGAAGGCCTGGTACGTCATCAAGTCGTTAATGACCTGCCATTAGGTCGTAACATTGATGAGATGCTGCGCATGATTGATGCCCTGCAATTCCATGAAGAGCACGGTGAGGTTTGTCCTGCTGGCTGGACCGAAGGTGACAAGGGTATGGATGCCAACCCTGATGGTGTTGCTGCTTATCTTAAGGATAATGCCGACAAACTATAACTCTTTGGTTATTCCCGCGAAAGCGGGGATCTAGTAAAAAAGGCCGCCGGGATTAAATGCCAAGCGGCCTTTTTTATTTTTAAGACATTTCGTGTTTTTTTACACATCCACCACCACTACACCACAATAGCTTCCCAAAAAAACAACAACCAATTGATTTTATTAAAAATAAAATTAATGGCGCAATTATTGCTTATTACCTCAATATACAAATAAAAAGCCTATCGCTTAAATTGAGGAGAAAAAAATGAATAAGAAACTTTTAACCCGCATTGGTGCCGCTCTTATCAGCGTCCTGATTACAAGTACAGCCAGCGCCCATTTAATTGCTTACTACCCCTTTGACGGCAATGCCAATGATGTCTCCGGCAACGCTAATAATCCCACCGCTATTGTGGGTGCAGTTCAGGCACTTGGATACACCGGACAAGCCTATGATTTTAGTGGAAGCAGCTATATCGAGATCCCCATTGATATTAACCCAAGCTCAATGCCTACACTCACCATGGGTGCCTGGGTACAGACAGATGTACTAAACATGGGTAAAGTGATATCAAATGACAACATATTTTATGATCGCACCCTTGGTCTGGATAATCGCGGTGGTGCCCTGGGCTGGTCGGCATTCACCGGTGCCGGTGTTCTCGGCAACACCCCGGCCTATACCGGTACATGGAACTTTATCGCCGTTACCTACGATCAAGTCGCGGGTAATGTCGTACTTTATATCGACGGGATAACTCAATCAACAAATGCTACACAGGGATCGGGTTATACAACAACCTTCATTGGTAAAAACCCTGGTTTTGGAGAATTTTTTGATGGTCGTATAGACAATGTATTTTTCTATGATGAAGTGCTTGGCACGGCTGCGTTAGATAATATTCGCCTCAATGGCATTTCTGCGGTACCCGTACCCGCAGCAGTCTGGCTCTTCGGCTCTGGTTTACTGGGTCTAATGGGTGTCGCAAGACGTAAAAAATAATCCGGACGGCCTGCCCGGTAGTGTTACACAGAATTATTTACCGGTTCTATATTAAAAGCGGGGGCCATAAACGGCTGTTCGGCTCTGCTTATTCCAGCCTTTGTAGCAATAAGCCCCCAATTCCTAACACTCGATAGAACCTTGTTTTTAATTTGTAGCGCATCATCTTCATTAATATTTCAATGTAATCCGCTGGCAGGTGCTAATAACCACCCTCCCTTGTGATAGATAAAACCATGGTTTCTTAAATGATCATCCGTATTCGAGACAGCAATATTAAAAACCATTCGACGCCATAGCTCAGCCAGGTCATCTTTTGTGTTGGACCCATGAGCCGTTAAAAACTGAGCTAACTCCAGGTAACTTGCACTTTCGTCCCAACTCATCATCACTTGCCACTTTTGCAAAGTCTGCAACCAAACCAAGCACACTAAGTACGGCAACATAATGACCAATAGAAACTGTTAAATCACCCTGCTGAATTTTTCGAACAGTTAATCGACTTAGGCCGGTGCGTTCGGCAATCAGTGTCTGACTATACTTGCGCCGTTTACAGGCAAGCTTAATATTCTCCCCCAGAAGAGATAAAATCTTCTGATTGCTGGGAAAAACAGGGGCACTTCGTTTTTTTTCTATAGCCTAAGGGGACACAGCCAAAAATCGGCTATGTCCCCGGTTCGGAGTGGAGATAACCAACCGACAATCCAGGGCTAACCCTCACCCATCTCCCGCACATAGACATCACGTTTAGGATAAGGAATCTCAATCCCTTCTCTCATGAAGCGTTTGTAGATGGCGGTATTTACTGCATCCTTTACCCGCCCCCGAACCACTGGCTCGGCAATCCAGCACAGTAGGTCAATATCCAGACCTGAATCACCAAAGGAACGAAAGCGAACCCTGGGTTCCGGTGTATCACACACATCTTCGATCTGCTCGGCAATCTCAATCAGTATCGCCCTGACCTGATCTATATCTGAACCATAGGCGACACTCACTTTTACTCGTAGACGATTCTTGGAATAAGGGCCACCGGTCTCGTTAGTAATCTTGGCATTACCCATCACCGCATTGGGTACGGTGATCTCCACATCATCCCGAGTCAAAAGCCGGGTACTACGAATCCCGATATGCGTCACCATACCGCGCTCAGCGGTATCAAGCACAATAAAATCACCAATACGGTAAGGGGCATCAGCCAGAATAAAGACACCTGAAAACAGATTAGCCAGGGTATCCTTGGCGGCAAAACTAATGGCAATACCCATCACACCTGCTGAGGCGACCCAGGCGGTGACATCAATATTCCATACCAAAAAGATAAAATAGAGCGCGATAATAAAAACAATAATGGAACCCAGGTTTTTAAACAGAGGCAGGGTCTGGCTCTTTATATATGAATCTGTTTTTTCACTGAATAGCGTTAACAACTCTGCCAGTAGCCGCATTGAAAACCGACTCCAGACCACGACAAGGAAGGTCTGGATAATGGAGACCATTAATTCCAGCGCACGATCAGGAAGGCTCAATAGTCCAAGTGATAAGCTGGTACCAAATAAAATAATACTGACATACACAGGTGTTTCAAGCAGACCAACCAGTACATCATCAAAACCTGAACGGGTACGCTTCACCCATTTCTTCAGATTGCGAATAAGTAACCACTTAATCAATCGAGCCAATAAGACAAAGCCCAGCAAAAGCACCAATGCCTGTAGATAATCATTAGAGACATAGGACTTAATAATACCGATCAAATCTTCACTCATTGAACACCCCCCATCCTTACTATTCTTCTACTGCGAGAGGTATGGGTTACTCCTCTTTATCAGAGACCGTTGGCCGCATGGACGCGGCCATCGAGCCTACATGGACGTATTTACGGCGTGTCTCTGATAAAGAGGAGTAACCCATGCCTCGAATCGAAGGCCACCAGAAGCATCATTCCAACTCATACCCCAAATTAGCAACCAACCAACGCTCCATATCCGTCACCGAATACCCCTTACGCTCAGCATACTCCTCGACCTGATCCCTGTTAAGCCTCCCCACCGCAAAATAATGCGCATCAGGATGGGCAAAATACCAGCCACTAACCGCAGCCGTGGGCACCATCGCCTTCGATTCTGTTAACCAGATCCCGGTCTTTTCCTTCACTGGCAAAAGATCCCATAACAGATCCTTTTCCGTATGATCTGGACAGGCAGGATAACCCGGTGCCGGACGAATACCCTTGTATGTTTCTTTAATTAGTTGATCATTATCCAGTGACTCATTACCACTGTAGCCCCAAATATCCTTACGCACACGTTTGTGCAGAGATTCTGCCAAAGCCTCAGCCAGCCGATCAGCCAACGCCTTCAACATAATCGCCTGATAATCATCATGCTCTTTTTCAAAACGCTCAACATGCTCATCAATACCAATTCCAGCAGTGACAACAAAGGCACCCATGTAATCCTTCAAACCGGATTCTTTCGGTGCCACAAAATCAGACAGACACTTGTTGGCACGACCCGGTGGCTTTTGCGTTTGCTGACGTAGCTGATGCAACTCAATCAATACCTGTTCCCGAGTCTCATCGGTATAGATCTCGATATCATCCTCATTCACCTGATTAGCCGGGAACAGGCCAATAATCGCCTTCGCCTTTAACCATTTCTCAGTGACGATTTTATCCAGCATCTGTTGTGCATCATTAAATAATTTCTGTGCCTCTACACCGACCTTTTCATCCTTAAGGATTTTAGGGTAACGTCCAGCTAGTTCCCACGCCTTAAAGAAAGGTGTCCAGTCGATATGTTCTCTAAGATCTTCTAGCGACCAGTCATCAAACACCTGCACGCCCATCTCCCGGGGCTGTATAATTTCTGTTTTATCCCAGTCAATCTTAATCCTGTTTTCGCGTGCAGCTTCAAGGGTCAACCAGTCCGTCTTACGCACCTTACCCTTGTGACGCTCTCTAACCAGTTCATATTCCTGCTTGAGGTTATTGATGTAATCCTCACGTAAATCTTCACTGATCAGATTTTGTGCAACACCTACAGCACGCGAGGCATCCTTCACATAGACCGAGACACCTTGATAATTCGGCTCAATCTTTACCGCAGTATGCACCCGCGAGGTGGTTGCACCACCAATCATTAATGGCATCTTGAGACCCATGCGCTGCATCTCTTTTGCCACATGCGTCATCTCTTCCAGTGAGGGCGTAATTAAACCGGACAGACCAATCAAATCTACATCTTCTGCCAATGCAGCATCGAGTATTTTCTGAGTTGGCACCATCACACCCAGATCCACCACCTCGAAGTTATTACACTGCAACACGACACCGACAATGTTCTTGCCAATATCATGCACATCACCCTTCACCGTTGCCATCAGGATCTTGCCCTTGGAACGCGTACCTTCACCTTTCTCAGCCTCAATAAAGGGCAACAGATGAGCCACCGCCTTTTTCATCACCCGAGCACTCTTCACCACCTGGGGCAAAAACATTTTACCTTCACCAAACAGGTCACCCACAACATTCATGCCATCCATCAATGGCCCTTCAATCACATGAATCGGACGATCAACAGAAAGACGCGCCTCTTCGGTATCTTCGACAACATAACTATCAATGCCTTTTACCAGCGCATGTTCCAGACGTTTTTTAACCGGCAGATCACGCCATGCCAGATCCTCCTTCTGCACGCTGGCAACGGCATCACCCTTATAACGCTCAGCAACATCGAGTAAACGATCCGTAGCATCATCACGCCGATTTAATACGACGTCTTCCACACAGTCACGCAACTCAGCCGGTATATCCTCAAACACTGCCAACTGCCCAGCATTGACAATACCCATATCCATACCTGCCTTAACGGCATAATAAAGAAATACGGCATGGATCGCTTCGCGCACAACATTATTGCCGCGAAAGGAAAAAGATACATTGGATACGCCACCGGATATCCTGGCATGAGGCAAGTTTTGCTTGATGCTAGAGATTGCCTCAATAAAATCGAGTCCGTAATTATTGTGTTCCTCAATCCCGGTGGCAATGGCAAAGATATTCGGATCGAAGATAATATCTTCTGCTGGAAAATCAAGTTGCTCGGTTAGAATTTTATAAGCGCGGGAACAGATCTCAATCTTGCGCTCACGGGTATCCGCCTGCCCTTGCTCATCAAAGGCCATCACAATGACTGCCGCACCATATTTTCTGGCGAGTTGAGCATGTTTGATAAAAGCCTCTTCACCTTCCTTCATGCTAATGGAATTAATAATGCCCTTACCTTGTATGCACTTCAGACCAGCCTCAATAATCTCCCACTTGGATGAATCAATCATCACCGGAACCCTGGAGATATCCGGCTCAGAGGCAATCAAATTCAGGAAGTCAGCCATCGCCTTCTTGCCATCCAGCATCGCCTCATCCATATTGATGTCGATCACCTGCGCACCATTCTCGACCTGCTCACGCGCAACATCCAGCGCTATATCATTCTCACCTTCCAGGATCAGCCGTTTAAAACGCGCTGATCCAGTAACATTAGTACGCTCACCAATATTCAGGAATAAAGAATCATCATTCACATTTTCAGCCTCAAGGCCCGCTAACCTCAAAGTATAATCATGTGCAGGAATCTGACGCGGCTTACATTCTGCAACCACATCCACAATTGCCTTAATATGTGCCGGGGTTGTTCCACAACAACCACCAATAATATTAAGGTATCCGTGCTGTGCCCACTCACCAATCTCCTGCGCCATCTCTTCAGGTGATTCATCATACTCACCAAACTCATTGGGCAGACCGGCATTGGGGTGCGCGTTAACTCCACAATCGGCAAAACCGGATAACTCAACAATATGCTGGCGTAGTTGTTTTGCACCCAGGGCACAATTAAAACCAATCGAAACCGGCTCCATGTGCCGCAGAGAATTATAAAAGGCCTCCACAGTTTGCCCGGAGAGTGTGCGCCCACTGGCATCGGTAATGGTGCCGGAGATCATGACCGGAAGCGTATGACCACTATCCTCAAAATAAGACTTCACGGCAAAGACCGCTGCCTTGGCATTCAGGGTATCAAAGATGGTCTCGATCAGGATAAGATCAGCGCCGCCATCCACCAGACCACGAGTTGCCTCGTAATAGGTATCACGCAGAGCATCAAAGCTGATATTTCTAAAACCTGGATTATTAACATCAGGACTCATACTGGCAGTACGGTTAGTCGGCCCCAACACACCCGCGACAAATCGCGGTTTATCTGCTGTACTAAACTCATCCGCTGCTTCTTTGGCAACACGCGCTGCTGCCACATTCAACTCATAAACCAGTTCTTCCTGCTGATAATCAGCGAGTGAGATAGAAGTAGAATTAAAGGTGTTAGTCTCAACAATATCGCAACCCACCTCAAGATAGGCCTTATGAATATCGCGAATAATCGTTGGTTGGGTAATCGATAAAAGATCATTATTACCTTTCAGATCGCAGGGGTGATCGCTGAAACGCTCTCCACGATAACCATCTTCATCCAAGCCATAGCTCTGAATCATGGTACCCATCGCACCATCAAGAACCAGGATTCGTTTTTCTAATGTCTGAATAAATTTGTTCATTTCGTAACCAACCCACTAAACCCTAAAAGGTATGGATTGCCCATTCTTAGCAGAGACCGTTGGCCGCACGGACGCGGCCATCGAGCCTACATGGATGTATTCACGGCGTGTCTCTGATAAGAATGGGCAATCCATGCCAGGAACTAATTTAATTTACTTATCGGGATCATAAGCAATAGCAAGATTACGCCCCGCCTCTTTCACTTCGTACAACGCCTTATCCGTATACTGAATCCAGTCTTCAGGAGTCTTGGCATTATCATCCATCGCAGCAACACCAATACTCACAGTGTACTTAATAACTTCACCCTCAAACACAACTTCCAACGCTTCAATTTTTTTGCGAAAACGTTCGGCAAAATAAAGTGCGCTATCACGTTCTGTTTCGGGAAGAATAAGGCCAAACTCGTCACCACCATAACGACCCGAAATATCTGTACTACGAATCGATGACTGCAAGGTATGTGCAACCGATTTAATCACTTCATCACCGGCCAGATGACCAAAACCATCATTTACATTCTTGAAATTATCAATATCAAACATAATCAGGCTCACCTGACTCTTGTAACGTTTGTAACGATTAAACTCCAGCTCCAAACACTCCGACCAGTAACCACGATTATTAATACCCGTTAGTGCATCGCGACGACTAATCAGTTGCAGTTGATTATTCGCTGCCTCAAGATCACGTTTACTACAGGCGGCATCGGTCACGTCATAGATAATCAGCCCAACATGATTGACCTCGGTATTAACCGATACCAGAGGTATCAGGCTGACATTCTGAAACATATATTCTGCATGCCCGGTTACCGGACGCTGATTTTTTATCTGAAATAGATAAGGGCGTTGTTCCCATATCGTGAAGGCGCGATTATTTAACGCAATAACAGATTCGAATTTATTCTTAAACCACTTTTCAGGAAGATCAGGGAACAGTTTGAAGATACTATTGTTCAGTGCATTGGCATAAGAGATACCACTATGGTTTTCAATAAAACGATTCCAGGTATGCACCTTATAGTCACGATCAAGCACCACCAGCCCCACATCAATGGACTGCAACATATCCATTAACCAGTGAAACTCTTTTACATCAATCATTGCGCTAGACATAATAATTACACCATTATGGGCATACGAGTCTCGATTGCCTGAATCGAATCCTCGGTAAACAATAACAACAGGTCACAATTAATATTGTATCCCTCGATGGCATAACTCATTTCAATCGTTAAAATCTTGCTCCACTTACTGGTATTGCGCTCAATCAACGAAGCAATATCAGTATGACGACCGAGAACCACTGGATGCCCCTGACTAAAGATCGTGCCCAGTTGATCAGCAATACCCTTTATACAAACACCAATCAACAGGTTCGCCAGATCCATTAATAGCTCAAGTTCATGGTCCGCCTCACTATCGGCTTCATACTTCATTAGCTTCGCCATATCGTCATAACTGGCATCATGAAAGATCATCAATGCCTCACCGGCAATGCCAGAACCAATAAAGCCCTGACATACAGCAGATACAGCATCCTTATTCTGCACCTCCGCCAAGACCATATGTAACTCACAACCCTCAATATTATTCACCTTGGGCACCGGCATTAAGACAAAGGCCCCTAGAACCTGCGCCAACAGACTAGCCGCCTGCCCCATAGCAATATTGGCAATCTCCTGACAGTATTCCTGGACATTAACCTCAACACTTTGTTCTCTGCGTAATGACTGACCCTCAAAGCTTATGCCTTCATCGCGCAATAAACCGATCAACTCGCCCATATTGACCGGCTTCTTGATAAATGCCAGCGCACCCAGATCCATCACCCTGCTCTGTGCCTCAGCCTGTATATCACCCGAGACGACCACGACATCAATGTCTATGCCCTGATCCTGAATCCACTGCAAGACCTCATAACCATCCATCTCTGGCATATTAAGATCAAGGAATAAAAAGCGCACGTCGACACCCAGGTTCTCAATACAATCCAGTCCATTAACCGCAAAACTGATATCAATATCCCATGAATCAGGCAACGCCCTTGCTAATTGCTTGCGCGCAAGTTTTGAGTCATCACATATTAAAATTGGTGTAGCCATATCGTTAGGCATTATACTGGATTAATGACATTCCTCACTTAAATTTGGGACATATTTGTGAATAAAAGCCTGTTAACTAACATAATCAGCTTAATTATCCTGGCAATGGGTATTGTTTACGCCAATACACTCATTCTCTACATCGGTCTATTTTCTCTATCCGGCGCAATTACCAACTGGCTGGCGATACACATGCTGTTTGAAAAAGTGCCTGGTCTGTATGGCTCAGGTGTTATTCCTGCACGCTTCGAGGACTTCAAAGGCGGCATTCGCAGGCTGATGATGCAGCAGTTTTTCACCAAAGAAAATATTGATCGCTTCCTGAGTGATAGCAACAGCCCAACGGATCACTTTCAGTTTACACCCATCATCAAAAAAATTGATCTGAGTGAATCCTTTGACGCACTGGTAAAGGTCATCATGGAGTCCTCTTTCGGTAGTATGTTGGGGATGTTTGGCGGTGAAACGGCATTACAACCCCTCAAGGAACCCTTTATGGATAAAATGAAGGAATCCCTGATTACCATTACTGAACGCGATTCCTTCAGAGAACTGTTGCGCCAGGAGATTGAACAGCCGGATGTACTTGAGGATATGCGTACCAAAATCGCTGATATTATCGAAAAACGCCTGGATGAACTCACACCACAACTGGTCAAACAGATCATACAAGATATGATTCAACAACACCTGGGCTGGCTGGTTATCTGGGGGGGTGTGTTTGGTGGATTAATTGGTGCCGTTAGCGCACAAACCATAGTAAGGTAGGGTGTGCGCATTGCGCACCAACTGCTGGTGCGTGGTACGCACCCTACGACTGCATTGATGATGCGCATTGCGCACCAATATCGCAAGCCAGCGCCAAACCCTCACGATAATATTGATGTGATAACTCCTCTTCACCCAACTGCTCCATCAATGTAGCCAATATCTGATAAACCTCCAGACTCGGCATTATCCCCAAACTGGCCTCCAGATAACTACGCGCCTTGCCCCATAACTGACAACGAATCGCCAAACGTCCTAGACCCATCAACAATATTGGGTTTTTATCATGCCCGGACAAAAAACCTTCGGCTAATGATAATTGAGCCACTGCATCTTTAGACTCGACTTGAGCATAGGCATTGATCAAGCGTTCACTCCATTGCTCCCGCAAACGATTTTCAATCACCCTCTCGGCTTCATTCTCCCGACCAAGATTCTGTAACAATAATGCATATCTGAGCAGTAACACCTCATTTTTCTTATACACTTTTGGTAATCTCTTCCAGACACTATACAACTCATCAGGCTGCGTATTATTCTCAACTCGCTCCATTAAACCGAGATAAACCCGTTGATATAAATGATCCAGCCCATCCACTGACAGTACCTTGCGCTTTTTTAATGCTGGCAATAATGCCTCCAGTTTTTCCCAGGCAAACTGGCGTTGATATAACTGTGACTGCAAGCTCAGCACCATAGCATCTTTTGGATAATCAGCATGTAACTGCTCCAACCGTCTCTGCGCAGACTCTTCATTATTATCCTGTATAAGAAACCAGGACTGTGCCAGACCTACGGCAAGATCTGCATCAGGCATACTGGCTGTAGCTAGTCGCAGATAATGATCTCTAAATTCAATCGAATGCTGTTGATGCGCGGCAAGGGCGGCCGCAAGATAATGGATCACAGCAAGATCACTACCTTCAGCATGTTGTGACAACAACTTTTCCGAGCGCGACCAGTTACTATCAATCAACAAGAAAAGACCTTTCATTAATTCCTTTTGGGATTTAACCTTGCTCCGACGCTTACCCCATAAACGGATACTTTTTGGGCCATTTAAAAAACCGGACACAATGCGAACGAGAAAAGAAATAACGAAATAAGTAAGCACGGACAACACAGCAAACAAACTTAGGCTGGTCTCAATCCTCCATCCGCCATATTGAAATAATGCATAACCTGTATCTTCAATCAAAAACAATGAGGCGATGACACTCACTAGTAACAACACCAACGCAACAATAAAAAACCGCACCTTACTGAACTCCCTGCGCTGTCTGATCAATCTGTGCCCGCAACAACTTTAGTGAACCTGATATATCAGGAAAAGCAGGATTAATATTCAGTGCCTTGAATTGATCCAGCTCACCTTTTACTGCAATAACCTGCGTATCGGTCAGATCAAAATACAACTCTATCCATCGAATAGCGGTATTAATTGATGCCTTATACAAGTCTTGTTGATTGTTCAGCAATGCGACCCGCATCATCTCCAACTTTAATTGGAGGTTATTACGCAGCAGATATTCATTCTCGATCATCAACATCGGAATAGCTACTTCATCCTTATGCTGAATAACCAGTAGCTTTCTAAACTCTGCCCAGATTCGTTCCAGCACCAGTTCCCAATCCGTTAAATCCACATCCTCCATATTAAATGCCGAACCATTTAACTTGAATTCTGCCACCCTGATATCCTTGTTTAATGGCAGCCTTGAAACACTATCGCCTATAGCAATCAGACGAATCGCCGTTGATTCTATATCAGCCTGATCCAGCGACCTGAGCGTGAGTAATTCACGGGCAATCTTTTTGCGTACCGGTAACAGGCTTGGATCTTTTTCATTTAACAATAAGCCATCCGTTTTTTCCAAGGCAGCGATAGCACTATCAATATCCCGGTTAAACTGTAATTGTTGATTAGCAATATAAAGCAGGTAACGCGCCTCATGCAGATGAACACGATCACCACTAATGGAAATAACAGAGGACAGTTTTTTAAACTCTCTTTCCGAAACTTCCTGCTGTTGCTGCAATAATAACAATTCCTTTTGCAAGGGTGCCACACCGGTAGACTTACCCGCCTTTAATGAATCAAACGACTGTTGTAATTGAGTCAGCTCTTTTTGCAAGCGAAACTGCACCTTCTTTTGAGCCTTTATATGATCTTGTTGACCCATCCAGAAAAAGCCACCCATAGCACCGAGTAACAAGATAAAGACCAGCCCCATCAACCATCCACCAGAAGAACCCGTTGAGGTCTGTTCCACTTGATCCTTTTTCTGCACAGGTACTTTCTTATCAGCAGCCCCCTGCTTCTTGTCCTGATCCTGTAATTCTGTTTCTTTAGTCATTCAATATTCCATCACATCTGTTGTTGTGCTGTTGCTATCGCCAATAATACATCTTCATCCAGAGCACTTTGGGCAACAACAGGCTCAAGCCCAAAACCCAGCTTGCTTACCAGAGGCTTCATCCTCGAACTAACCACCACAAGCAACTGCGCACACAAAATATTTCGCGTCTGATCATCCACCATATCCATCAGATTTTGTAGACTCTCATTACTATAAGCGGTAATAATAAACTTGTCCTGCTGTAAAAACTGCTTAAGCCCCTCAAGATCACAATCAAGCGGCCTACGGCGCTGGTAAGCCTCAACATAATGAACCTCAGCACCCCGATCACGCAACTGATTTGCCAGATAATCACGCCCACCATTACCACGAAATATTACAATCCTCTTATCACCGATTGCCTGTAATGCAGGCAATGCCAACAGACCATCACTATCAAATTGATGTTCTGGACATAAATCAACCGCTAAACCCAATCGCCCCATCTCCTCAGCTGAGCGCTTACCAATCACCGCAATCTGTACTGATTGCGGCCAATCCCTGCTTGCCTGTAAAGGCAACATCACACGCTCTACCGCATTGGCACTGATAAATACAGCAATATCAAATTGATCAAGCTGTTGAATAGCCGCCTGTAATAGCTCGGGTTTATCACTAGTCACTATCTCCAGCACCGGAAAGCGAAAATAGCACCCACCCGCACCCTTAATCAAATCACACAAGTGTTGTGATTGCGCATCAGGACGCGTAACCAATACCGGTATTCCTTCAATCAACTTATGTCTCATAGAACCTTTATTATTTCACATGGTGCGTAATACGCACCCTACCCCAATAAATACCACCCGGTAGGGTGCGCACTGCGCACCAACAAAACCAATAGATCCCCGCTTGCGCGAAGATGACAATCTTCCAGATTAACTATTCACTTTCAAGCTCTGCCAAAATCGCTTTCGCCCCCCGCGCCAGAAGATCATCTGCTAACACCTGCCCCAACTCCTCGGCATCCTCCGGTCGCCCACTAATAACCGACTCAATAATCTCACTACCATCAATACGTCCGACCAGACCACGCAATACAATCATACCGTGATCAATCTCTGAATAACCCGCAATCGGCACCTGACAACCCCCCATTAGACGCAGATTCATCGCACGTTCGGCACGTACTCGAATCTCCGTTCCCCCATGTGATAAAGGCGCAATCAAGCGCAAGCGCTCAGTGTCATCAATACGACACTCGATACCAATAGCACCCTGTGCCACCGCCGGTAATAACACATCCTGCGCCAGATATTCAGTAATACGATCCTTCATATCCAGACGAATCAAACCCGCACTAGCAAGAATAATGGCATCATACTGACCCTCATCCAGCTTACTCAAACGGGTATTCACGTTACCGCGCAAATCCTTGATGACCAGATCCGCACGCAAAGCCCGCAATTGACACTGCCGTCTCAGACTTGAAGTGCCGACCACCGCACCCTGCGGCAGATCCAGCAGTTTTTTATATTGATTAGAGACAAAGGCATCACGCGGATCTTCCCGCTCCAGAATCACCGCAAGCCCTAGACCCGCTGGAAACTCTGCCGGTACATCCTTCATCGAGTGCACCGCAATATCCGCCCGACCATCCAGCAAAGCCTGCTCCAGTTCCTTAACAAACAAACCCTTACCACCGATCTTGGATAAAGGACTATCGAGAATTTTGTCCCCCAAGGTAGTAAAAGTGACTAGCTCAACTTCCAGACCAGAGTGAGCCGCCAATAGTTGATCACGAACAAACTCTGCCTGCCACATTGCGAGCGCGCTCTTGCGTGTCGCTATTCGTACAATCTGTTGTTGCATAAAAAAATTCCAATTATTTCTACAATAGCCGATGATTAGGGTATGGAACGATTCTATCAAAAAACCGCCTTGTTTATAGTGACTATACTCATTTTCAGCCTGTCACAGGCCGCAAACCGGGTGCCCCAGCTTATAATAACCACGGATCTACAAGAAACCGCTCAAACAGCCTCCAAAAAAAATCTGCTCATAATCCTCTATGCCGCCTATGTTGACTGCACGTATTGTGCGCTACTGGAGGAAGAGATCCTGTTGCCTATGTTAATTGATGATAGCTATGATGATAAGATCCTTATCCGGAAGATTATGATTGATGACGATGACGATAACATCATCAGTTTTTCCGGGAAACCCGCGACTATTGAACAGCTTAACGCTCACTATCAGATGGATTTTGCACCCACTCTGTTATTTCTCGACCCTGATGGCAATGAAATTGCCAAGCGCATGGTCGGCATCAATACCCCTGAGCTATACGCTGCCTACCTGGATAATAATATCAAGCACGCGTTACGCACAATCCGGGAATAGCCTAGTCGCCCTTAATAAAATCACGCACCTCACCCAAATGCCTGCGACTGACCTCCAGACTCAGTTCAATCCCACGCAGGCAAATTTGCTGCTGCCCTTTTTCATCCCGCTCCAGCCTCTCAATCCAATGCCTTGATACCAGTGCATTGCGATGAATACGAATAAAATCAGCACTAAACTCCGCTTCCAGGCTTTTTAGCGACTCTTCCAACAAATACTCATGTTCACCATCATTAATCACCACATATTTCTGCTCAGCTCGAAAACAACGAATGTCTGACAGTGGAACCAGGTGCAGATCACCATGCCAACGCACACAGATCTGGCTGCGGCCAGCAATATCCTGCAAGACCGCCCGCGCCTGCACCCGATTCAACTGACTCACCTGAGCCAACGCCTCCAGCAGACGTTCCTGGCGTACCGGTTTTAGTAGATAGTCCAGCGCATGCGCCTCAAAGGCGGCCAGGGCATGATCATTATAGGCGGTGGTAAAGATAACGGCGGGGACTTGTTTTAACTGGGTTAGATGTCGCGCCACCTCCAGCCCATCCATGCCGGGCATCCTGATATCCAGCAATACAACATCCACCTCACAATCCACTATCTTTGATAATGCCTGCGCACCATTACCCGCCTCACCACAAACCTGATGTTGATCATCGGTCTCAATCATACGACGCAAATGAGCACGCGCCAGAGGCTCATCATCGACAATCAGAATGTTCATTACTTATCCACCACAGGAATCTCAAGCAAGACCTTAAAAACCCCCTCTGAACACTCAGCCGTAAGCCGTGCAACACCCCCATAACAAATCATAAGCCTTTGTTTTATATTATCAATCGCGATCTGATGCCCCCTGGAAACAGGGCTAGCACTGGCATCCACCGGATTCTCAATAACAATCCTGATCATACCCTCTTGTTGCTCGCCACTAATCTGTATCGTGCCCACCTCCAGCATCGGTTCAATACCATGGTAAACAGCATTTTCAACTAGAGGCTGTAACAGCAAGGGAGGCACCATTAGCTCCATCGGCAGTTTATCAATCGCCCATTCCACTTGTAGGCGATCGCCCAGACGTAAAGACTCAATATGCAGATAATGCCGCACAATCTCCATCTCCCTGGCCAGAGAGATCCTGCCATCCTGATCGCCCAGACTGACACGAAAAAGATCCGCCAAATCCTGTACCGCCTCCTCAGCCTGATCCGGCTGTACGCGTATCAAGGAGATAATAGTGTTGAGCGAATTAAACAGAAAATGAGGTCGTATCCGCGCCTGAAGCTCATGAAATCGAGCCAATGCCTCGGTCTTAATTTGCTGTCGCCATTGATACTGCATGTAGAAATAACGCAGCACCACGGCACTCACCACGGCACTCACTGCCATATTCTGCACAATAAATCCTATATGCCCTGCGCCGGCATAAATACTGTATTCCATCTCATACAGGATCAACCAATAGGCAAGCTCACTAATAACCAGCGTTACCAGTAATAATAAAAAATAGCTGATACTGGCTACAACAACATTATTGTATCGACTCAACACCGGATGCAATAAACACAACAAGGACGCACTGGACAAGGCAATCCACTGCACCAGTAAAGAGACCAGCGCTAATTTATTCCAGAACTCCAACTCTGTCGTTGCTGCCACCAGAGTCAAGACAAAGGCCAACAACTGCGCCACAATGACAATAGTAAAGACGGCTCGAATACCGCAAAATGCGGGTAGAAACACGCCGTTACTGTTTTCTGATGTCTTGATTTCCTGATTCATACGCCATAGTGTCGAATTTTGTATAAAAACATGCAAGTACCTGGATCACAGCTGATGTTATAATTTACCAATTACAATCAGCATACAGGTTAAAGATCATGAGTTCAGAGACCACGGACAAACTCTGGGGTGGGCGTTTTACCGAATCAACCGATGAATTTGTCGAACGCTTCACGGCCTCCATCCCCTTTGACCATATCCTGTACGATCATGATATCAATGGTTCTATTGCCCATGCCCGTATGCTGCAACATGTCGATATCCTGACTCAAGAAGAGTGTGATGCCATCACCAATGGTCTGGAAGACATCCGTAGCGATATCAAAAAAGGCGATTTTAACTGGTCTATTGCGCTGGAGGATATTCACATGAATATCGAGGCTCAACTAACCCAACGTATTGGTGATGCAGGGAAAAAACTGCATACCGGACGCTCACGTAATGACCAGGTAGCCACCGATATGCGGCTCTATCTGCGCGAGGAGATTGACTTTATCCTGAGTGAAGTCCATCGCCTGCAAGAGTCATTAATTACCCTGGCAGAACGCGAAACCGACACCATTATGCCCGGCTTTACTCACCTGCAAACAGCCATGCCCATTACCTTTGGCCATCATATCATGGCCTGGTTTGAGATGATTGAGCGTGATCGTCAACGCCTGATTGACTGCCAGACCCGGGTTAATATTATGCCCCTGGGCGCAGCAGCACTGGCCGGCACCAGTTTTCCCATTGACCGCGCCTATACCGCAAAACTGCTTGGCTTTGAACGCCCCGCCTACAACTCACTAGATGCCGTTAGTGACCGCGATTTCATTATTGAATTCTGCTCCGCGGCGGCACTAATCATGACTCATCTATCACGCTGCTCCGAAGAATTGATCCTGTGGTCATCAGCACAGTTTAATTTTATCGAGTTACCTGATCGTTTCTGCACCGGCTCCAGCATCATGCCGCAAAAGAAAAACCCGGATGTACCCGAGCTGATTCGTGGCAAGACCGGGCGTATCAATGGACACCTGGTCAGCATGCTGACCCTGATGAAGGCGCAACCACTGGCCTACAACAAGGATAACCAGGAAGACAAGGAGCCTCTATTCGATACTGTAGATACCTTAAAGGGTTGCCTGCGCCTATACGCTGATATGATCCCTCATATTATGGTGCGCAAAGAAAACATGCGTGAAGCGGCTCGACTCGGATTTGCCACCGCTACCGACCTTGCCGACTACCTGGTGAGAAAAGGTATACCCTTCAGAGACGCACATGAAATTGTTGGTAAATCAGTCCGTTATGGCATTGATCAGGGCAAGGATCTGGCTGAGATGTCATTATCAGAACTACAACGATTCTCCCCCTCCATTGAAGACGATGTATTCCAGATACTCAGCCTGGAAGGGTCAGTCTCAGCCCGAAACCACCTCGGTGGTACCGCACCTGAGCAAGTACGCATAGCGATTAAACGCGCCAGGAGCGAACTACAGAGATGACCGCGGTAGGGTGCATACTACGCACCAATAAAATAACCTAAAGTTTATCTCACTCATGCCGTAACACGGAGACTACGACTATATATTGAGATAAATAATGACAGAATCGCTGTGTAAAACCCAGATGGCCACCCTGCTGGAAAACTGCTCTGATGCCATCTTTCTGTTAGATCAGGACAAAACCCTCATCAGCCATAACAAGGCCGCTAACAAGCTGATGGATCATAGCCATCAAGATAATGTAGCCGAGATACAAAGACTGCTGGTCGAGCAAAAATCCATCCAATTAACTAATTCTTCCGGTGAAGAACGCATCTATCAAGCCTTATCGATTCCGCTACCCGATTCACCTGAAAACAACATCCATAGTGCACATATACTACGTGACATCACCCATCAACAACAACTTGCCTCCGAGAGAGACACCTTAGCAGAACAATTAGCCACCGAACGTATCACTGATCCCGCCACCGGCCTGCTCAATCAGCGTGGTCTTATGCTGGCACTAGAACCCCAACTCTCACGCTGCCGACGCTACGGCAATACCGTCTCTGTTATCTGCCTTGATGTCTGTGGTGATGGCAACCATAGTGATCTGATTATTGCCATTAGCCAAATGTTAAAAGACCAGTTACGCTGGGCCGATCTGGTTAGCCACATCGAAAATGACATATTCCTGATTGCACTGCCAGAAACAGGCATTAATGAAAGCACAAGCCTGACAAAGAAGATTGACGAACATCTCAATCGATTGATTCAAGAAGAAATATCAGGAGATAACCAACAAATATGGTCCTATTATGGTGTCGCCGAGTGGCGCAAAAATGACCATAGCAAGACCCTGATTGAGCGTGCTATCCTCAATATGAAACATGAAAAAAATGAACAAAACAGTGGGGCACTTGCTTCATAAGAATAATTTTACACTCGTTCCTGTATAGTACGTGTTAATGGCTACCGTAAAAAAAACCCCTGAAAAAAAGGGCAAGTTCCCTGTTGATGCCGAAAAGATCCAACGTATAAGTCGTCGTTTCAAAGGCATCAATCATGAGCGACTACTACGCACGCGAGAGGCCATCGGTGAACGACAACGTGCCTTTATTGATTTATTGCCCCTGTTATTTCATACCAATCATACCCTGTTACCCGGTTACCAGTCTGATGACACTATTAATGGCATCCCCCTCTACACCCCTGACAAAAACTCCATACAGGTCGCTAAAAAAATAGCCCGTGGATTCAAATACAATAACAAACTGAAAAACAGCTATGACATCCTGGCGATCTACCTTATGGGTAGCAGTGGAACGATTGCATACACCAAAAAAAGTGACTTTGATGTATGGATCTGCATCAATGCGGATATTGATCCCGGTCAACGCAAAGAGCTACAACGTAAAGCTGATGATATTGAGGAGTGGGCTACAACACTGCGCCTGGAGACCCATTTCTTTATTATGAGTGATGAAGAATTCCGTCGCGGTGAGCTCAGCGCACTATCCGAGGATAGTAGTGGCACAGCACAATATCACCTACTACTGGATGAATTTTATCGAACCGGCCTGTTAATCGCCGGAAACCCTCCTATATGGCAAATGATCCCTGCTGAATATGAGGAACAATATGAAGAATACAAACAGGAATTAATCGAAAAGCGCCTTATTGAACTCGATGAATTTGTTGATTTTGGTGATCTAGGGGCATTCCCGGTAGGTGAGTTTTTTGGTGCCGCCCTCTGGCAATTGCATAAAGGTATCGATTCGCCACACAAAGCCGTATTAAAAATCATGCTGATGGAGACCTATGCCAACGCCTACCCCAAGGTTGACCTGCTAAGTCTATCCTATAAAAAAGCCGTTTATGAAGGTGAGATAGATATCAATCGCCTTGACCCCTACGTCTTGATGGAAGAAAAAACCGAACAATATCTGAAGGAACAAGGTGATCATGATCGCGTCGAACTGGCCAGGCGTTGCTTTTATTACAAGGTTGACCGCCAACTCAGCAAAACAACCCTCAACAAGACCTGGCAACACAAGGCGATCAAAAAGATCGCCGGCCAATGGGGCTGGGGGGCATCACAGTTTGTAATTCTTGATCAGCGTTCTTCATGGAAGATTCAACAGGTCATCGAAGAACGCAACTCAATGATCAGCTCACTCACCCAGAGCTATCAACTCCTGTCTGCATTTGCGCGTGAACATGCCGACGAACTCACCATTGGTCCGGAAGAGATTAACCTGTTAGGTCGTCGTCTCTATAGTGCCTTTGAACGCAAGGCTGGCAAGATTGAAATCGTCAACCCCAGTGCCGAGATTGACCTGTCAGAAGAGCGGCTATCCATCCATGAGATTCAACACAAATCACATGACGGCTGGGCCTTGTATCAAGGCTACGTTCCATCCATCGCTGACAGCATAATGTCACCACTAAAACGCACACGTAACCTGCTGGAGATACTAGCATGGTGTTATTTCAACCGCGTGCTTAATCCCAAGGCAACCATGGTCAGTCTAAAACCTGATGATTGCACCATGGATACTCACGAGCTACAGGCAATTATCGATGGCCTTGAACATCTTTTTCCCAAGGCTAAAATCCCCCCCATTGATATGGAAAACCTGGCAAGACCGGCACATCTTTACAAGAATGGAATCTTTATTAATGTTGGCCTGGATCCCATGCACTCGTTCACTAAAAAGGGTGTCGTTTTAATCTCGGACAGAACTGATTCGCTGAATTTTGGCAGCCGCTATGAAAACCTGGCACTCACCTTCGAGCAGGTATTAGTCACTTCATGGCAAGAGGTACTCGCTGTAAAATATGAAAGTTACCATGCCCTGGCTCGATGTATCTGCGACTCATTTTCAAGGTACCCAACGACTGAAGACAATATTCCCTGCACGCCCTCTTGCTATAGCTTCTCTTCCAAGAGAGGCAATGATATCGCCAAACGAGTAACCTTGTTATTCAAGGAAATCATCAAAAGTTATTATCAAGAAGATAAAAAACCACAGGCAAGATATATCTATCAAGCAGGTAAAATCTATTACATATTACAGCCTGAAAACAACTTGCTACAATACACACATTCAGGATCATTCAATGCCCTGCTGGAACATCTATCAAAACCACAAGAGGTCTTTAGCCCCATAATTATTGATCGTTATATCCTACAAGACACGCCTTTACCCAAGATTTTTGCCTTAAATCAAGCCGATCATACACAAGTTTTTTACCAACTGATCAAGGATTATGCACAGGTCTATATACTTGATGAAAAGGGTTCATTATTTCATCAGAAGATTCCCTTCCATGATCACTCAAGTCTGCTAGGGCAACTCTATCGTTTTTTAAGCAATATCAATAATCGACGAAGCTTTTTAAATCAATTGGACTCAAACCCACCACCCATAACAGAACCTGGTTTTTACCAGGTTAGTGTTAATACAAAGAATAAAATCAACGTCAAGGTTCAGAAATTTAATCACAAACGCCTGTCTAAAAACTTCCTTGATATCCAGGTCATCAGCGATGCCCAGGATGATGGTCAAACCAGTTTCACCTTGTACTGCAATAAAAAGGAATTCTCCAATATCGAACATGGTGACCAGCTTTTTAACAGTGTCGCCCAATATGTATTAGGCCTGCGTAGTGGCGGCCAACCCTACCCTATTCATATTACTGACATAGATATATCAAACACTGCCTTGGCTAAAGAATCAAAGACCCCATTGCAAACCGTACATTACCTGAACTATAAAAAACGCATTGAGAACATGCTTAATCAGGCGCTAAATAAGCTGTAAAACCTTATTAAACCAATTACGAATATCCATAATCTCTGCCAACGATACGGCATGTGCCATATCATATTCCTTCCACTCCACAGCATAACCCAGGCTCTTTAAATACTGCCTCACCTGCCTGGCAATATCTACTAAGATCACATCATCATGCATACCATGCGCCATCAACAAGGGTACATTAATGTTCTTTTTTAAACCCTCTACCGCAATACCTTCCGCATCAGGTAGATAGGTCGATAGCGCAAGAATACCGGCCAGGGACTCTGCGTATCCCAACCCGGCATGTAAGGCAAGGGCTCCCCCCTGAGAAAAACCGGCGACCACTACTTGCTCAGCAGAAAGATCAAACCGCTCTCTTTCATTATCAATCCACTCCACCAACTGCCGACTGGACGCACGTATCCCCTCAATATCTTCCACTGCATTTGAATCCAGACCATAAAGGTCATACCAGGCTCTCATTACCGCACCACCATTCAAAGTCATCGGACGGACATCAGCATGGGGCAATACCACCCGCACACCCCGCTCGGTTAAACCAAGCTCCGGTATCAAACCCTCAAAGTCATGGCCATCCGCACCCAGACCATGTAACCAGATAACACTCGCACGCACCTTGCCTGCTGGATTAATCTCAACTGCATTCATAAATACCCTCTAACCTGTCATCCTCGCCTATGCGGGGATCTTTATTGGTGCGTAGCACGCACCCTACCTTGAAACTCTAATTAACTACAAGAGACAGGGACCCACTCCACAAAGAACATGTTTTATTTGAAAAATACTTTATCTATAAAAAAAAATCAGGTTTATTGTATACTGATAAACAAATCATTATCCAGACGAGACTACCCACATGCAAAAAAGGACAACACCTTTATTAGTCACTCTACTAATAATGACCTCCATTTTCTTTACTGGCTGCGGGCAAAAAGGCAATCTCTATCTACCCGACTCTACCCAACAAACAACAAACCCATAAAGCTATGCAATACTTCAAACACCGCAATAATACACTCTATGCCGAAAACGTTTCCACAGCATCTATTGCTGACCAATTTGGAACGCCCTGCTACGTCTATTCAAAGTCAGCCATAGAGACACAATGGCAGTCCTACGAAGATGCACTGCAATCACATCCACATCTAATATGTTATTCCGTTAAGGCAAACTCCAATATTGCCATTCTTAACCTGCTGGCAAAAAAAGGCTCCGGTTTTGATGTTGTCTCTATTGGCGAGATTGAACGCGTACTTGCTGCAGGTGGTAAAGCCGGAAAGATCATTTTCTCAGGTGTCGGTAAACAATCGCATGAAATAAAACGGGCATTAGAGGTTGGTATTCGCTGCTTCAATGTTGAATCAGAAGCAGAGCTTGAACGCATCAACCATATTGCTGCATCACTAAATCGTAAGGCACCCGTTTCCATACGCGTCAACCCCGATGTTGACCCTAAAACACACCCTTATATATCCACTGGTTTAAAAGAAAATAAATTTGGCATTGATATCAATGATGCACTATCAATTTATGTTGAAGCCTCACGTATGAACAACCTGGATATTGTCGGCATTGATTGCCATATTGGCTCACAGATTACCGAACCCGCACCCTTTCAAGATGCCTTCAATCGTGTCTTATCACTTGTCGATGAATTAAAAGAAAACAATATCCTCATTCAGCATATTGATATGGGTGGTGGTCTGGGCATCTGCTATAACAATGAAACACCCCCTTCACCCATGGAATATATCCAGCCGTTACTACAACAACTTAGCGACAGCCCACTGGAACTTATCCTTGAACCAGGCCGTTCGATTGTAGGTAATGCAGGCATATTGCTAACTACCGTTGAATACATCAAATGCACAACGTATTGTAATTTTGCCATTATTGATGCCGCCATGAATGATCTATTACGCCCCGCGCTATATCAAGCATGGCAAGATATAAAGGCCATTAGTAAGCATTCATCGGCTAATGAAAAAACCTATGATATTGTTGGGCCCATCTGTGAGAGTGGTGATTTTCTTGGCAAACAACGAACGCTGAGCATAACGGAAGGAGATCGACTAGCCATATATTCAGCGGGTGCCTATGGCTTTACCATGAGTTCAAATTACAACTCAAGACCCCGTGTTGCTGAGGTAATGGTCGATAACGATCAGGCCTACCTGATCCGCAAACGAGAAACGATCAGAGATCTTTTTGAGGGTGAAACTATTTTGCCTGACTGAGTTGACGACGTCTGGCCACACCGACGATACCCATCAGGCCGGCACCAAACAACCAGATACTGGCCGGCAGTGGCACCGCATGAATCCTGGGCTCATCATTACCAAAAAAGGCACTAGTAATCTTATCCTTATGATGCCCCTCTTGTTTAATAGCATTAAAACCAGCGACATGGGCAGCAAAGAAGTAGATATCCACATCCTTCATTTGCACACCATTAATAGTAAAACTAAGTTGGCGCGTACGTGAACTGCCCTTTCCCGCAACACGGATATCAAAATCACCAAACTCACTCATGTTACTGTCTTCTTTAATACCCCACCCCGATGGCAGGCCAGTGATAAAACTACTGCCTGTAGTGCCAGTGTTATGATGAGCACCGTGCTTACCATGATGCTTACCATCACCCCCACCACCGAAACGAGAAGACAAATCATCAATGCCTGGCAGATTAAAACCAAACGCCTGTATGCCATAATTGGAACCTGCAATATTATCCAGCGCAGCAAGGGTTTCAATCAGGAGATCCACCGCATAATTCGACCCATCCCAACGCTCATTCATCGTAACCGACAGATAATCGACATCATCGGCAAGGGCATTCGATTGATTCATCACATTGGTATACTGGGTTGCCTGAACGGCTCCCATGAAAATCAGGCTCAAAAACACCAAACCTGTCTTTTTTAAAATATGCTTAAACACCATAAACTCCAAACCACGTAACCATTCCATTAAGTTACGGCAAAAAAAGGAAGATCTTTAATAAACCCCTCCGCAGTTGTACACTACAACTAATGTATAGTTTAGTCGTCAGGACACTTAAAGTAAACCGATCCCAATGAGATTTGAATTCACCAAGATGCATGGATTAGGCAATGATTTTATCGTCATTGATGCTATTAATCAGGATATTACCCTTGATCCTCAACAGATTCGCACTATTGCCAACCGCCATACCGGTGTGGGTTGTGACCAGTTGCTGTTAGTTGAACGCCCCCACAATACCGCACTTGATTTTCGCTACCGTATCTTTAATGCCGACGGTGGCGAGGTTGAGCAATGTGGGAATGGCGCAAGATGTTTTAGCCTGTTTGTGCATGAAAAGGGTTTAAGTTCATCAGATAACCTTAAGGTAGAGACATCAGGTGGCATAATAGAGATACAGCGCTCATCAAACGGGCTTATTCGCGTCAACATGGGTATTCCCCAACTTGAGCCTGACAAGATACCCTTCAAGGTATCAAAACAAGCTATCCAATACCCACTGGAGGGCACCAATCCAACCATTATCATGGGTGTTGTCTCCATGGGTAACCCCCATGCAGTCACCTTGGTCGATGATATTGACACAACACCTGTGGAACGACTCGGGTCACTGATCGAGTCTCACCTTGCCTTTCCACAACACGTCAATGCCGGATTTATGCAGGTTATCACACCATCTCATATCCGTTTACGCGTCTATGAACGTGGCGCAGGCGAGACCTTGGCCTGTGGCACCGGAGCCTGCGCCGCCGTGGTATGGGGACGACTACTCGGCAAACTGGAATCCGAAGTACGGGTTTCATTGCGCGGGGGAGATCTTATAATCAACTGGTCGGGTGAGCATGAACCCGTCTATATGAGTGGCCCCGCCACTCGCGTTTTTGAAGGACAAATTGAGCTATGAGCCAAATACAAAATACCGAAGAGAGCCTTGATAACCCTCTTGATGAAACTCAGGTTTCAATATATCTTACTGAAAACCCTGATTTTTTTAACCGTAACCCCGATCTTGCCCGTGACCTGCAGATACCACATCAATGTGGTAATGCGATTTCTCTCATTGAGCGACAAACCGATCTGTTACGCAAAAAAAGTCAGCAGGCGCAACAACAGCTTGCTGAATTAATACAAATTGGCCAGGACAATGATGCCATCAGCCAGCGTCTACAGGAACTATCCTTACAGATGATCGGTATCACTAATCTGAAGGCGCTCTATTCCAGCCTGCATGACAGTCTATGCCATGGCTTTCAGGTCGATGTCATCAGCCTGCATCTGGATGCTGATATTGGCACGAAGGATTTACCCGCATCAATCAAGGTCTATAATCTCGATGAGTTCAATGAAATGAACCTGGGTAAACTACTGGGTGATCAACCACGTTGTATTGCACTAGCCCCCATACAGAACGACTATCTATTTGATAAACAAGACAACCCTATAAAATCAGCCGCACTAATTCCACTCAATGATAACGGAAAACCCGGCCTGTTAAGCCTGGGTAGCTGCGACAAGGAACGCTTTCATAGTGATATGGACGTACACTTTCTACACTATCTAGCAAAATTAACCGAAAAGGTTATTAGCACAGTAGTGGCCTCATAAACGCCTATGCCAGCCGCGCCCATACGCCCCGAAGACCCCTGGATAACCGCATTTCTGTCCTATATGGAGAATGAACGACGTTTATCACCCCACACTATTAGTAATTATCAAAGAGATATCCATACCCTGCGCCGGGATAGCCAGGAAGCCCTCCCGTCTGACTGGCAACAATGGCGTAACCATCATGTTCGTCACTTAATGGCTCAACAACACCGGAATGGTCTGGGCGGACGCAGTATCCAACGCAAACTATCCGCTCTGCGTAGTTTTTTTAATTATCTGATACGTGAAGGTCAGATAAAATACAACCCGGCACAAGGCATCCGCGCACCCAAAACTGGGCATCACCTGCCCGATACCCTGAGTGTTGATCAGATGCAACAATTGCTTCAAAACTCATCAAATAAACCGCTGGTAACCAGGGATATTACCTTAATAGAACTCTTTTACTCCTCTGGCCTGCGACTGGCCGAGCTTGCCAACCTCGATCTCAATGATATTGACCTGTCACAGGGTCTGGTAAAGGTACTGGGCAAGGGCTCAAAGACACGCATCCTACCGATTGGCCGCATGGCACAAACAGCACTGAAAAACTGGCTTAAACTCAGGGCTCAATATGCCAACACAGATAATAATGCCCTCTTTGTTGCCCGCAATGGTAATCGACTCAGCCACCGATCCATACAGGAACGGATAAAAATATTATCAAGGAAACAAGGACTTACAGGAAAAATACACCCGCACATGCTGCGTCACTCCTTTGCCAGCCACCTGCTCGAATCCTCTGGTGACCTGCGTGCAGTACAGGAACTGCTCGGTCATAGCAATATCAATACCACCCAGATCTATACCCACCTCAATTTTCAACATCTGGCACAAAGCTACGATCAGGCGCATCCACGGGCACGGAAAAAATAACCCGACACACCGTAGCTAATCCTTTTAGTGTGATTTCGTGTAGAATAGCGTCCCCGATATGAGGAGATTAATGCGTGGAACAATATAGAGGCACAACCATACTTTCTGTACGCAGAGGGGATCAGGTTGTTATTGGTGGCGACGGCCAGGTTTCCCTGGGCAATACCGTTATGAAGGGTAATGCACGCAAGGTACGCCGCCTGTACAAGGATCAGATCATTGCCGGTTTTGCTGGCGGTACTGCCGATGCCTTTACCCTGTTTGAACGCTTTGAGGCCAAACTGGAAAAGCATCACGGTAATCTTACCCGTGCTGCGGTAGAGCTCGCCAAAGACTGGCGCACTGATCGTATGCTACGCAAGCTGGAGGCGTTACTTGCCGTTGCGGATAAAACCACCTCATTGATTATTACCGGCAATGGTGATGTTATCGAACCCGAACAAGGCCTAATCGCCATTGGCTCAGGTGGCCCGTTTGCACAATCCGCTGCCCGGGCACTACTAGAGAATACCGAGATGAGCGCACGCGACATTGTTGAGGCCTCGCTCCATATTGCCGGTGACATCTGTATCTACACCAATCACAATCTTACTATTGAAGAGCTGGATATTTAATTCAGTCCATCACCCAACACAACAAAGCAGGTTAGTATCCATGTCTGAAATGACACCCAGAGAAATAGTTCAGGAACTCGATAAACACATTATTGGCCAGAATGAGGCCAAACGTGCCGTTGCCATTGCGCTCAGAAATCGCTGGCGGCGGATGCAGGTGGATGAATCCCTGCGTAACGAAATCACACCCAAAAACATTCTTATGATTGGCCCCACCGGGGTCGGTAAAACCGAGATTGCCCGCCGACTGGCAAGACTGGCGAACGCCCCCTTCATCAAGGTTGAGGCGACCAAGTTCACCGAGGTGGGTTATGTCGGGCGTGATGTTGAATCCATTATTCGTGACCTGGTGGATATGTCCATCAAAATGATTCGTGAACAGGAAATGGAAAAGGTTAAACATCGCGCCGCTGATGCGTCTGAAGATCGTTTACTGGATGCCCTGTTTCCACAACCCAAAGAAAGCAAGGCGGCCGAAGATCAGGAGAGTGGTCAGGATACCCGACAAAAACTACGCAAGATGCTACGCGAAGGCAAGCTGGATGATAAAGATGTCAGTATTGATGTTGAGAGTGTCAGCATGGGGGTTGAGATCATGGCACCCCCCGGCATGGAAGAAATGACCAACCAGTTACAAGGCATGTTCCAGAATATGTCGGGTGGCAAGACTCGCAGCCGTAAACTCAAGGTCAAGGATGCCTGGAAGATCTTGCAGGATGAAGAGGCAGCCAAACTCGTTGACGAGGATGATCTCAAACTACGCGCTGTTGAGATTGCCGAACAAAATGGTATCGTATTTCTCGATGAGATTGACAAAGTAACCCAACGCTCGGAAGGTCGCGGCCCCGATGTCTCGCGTGAAGGCGTACAACGCGACTTGCTGCCCTTAGTTGAAGGCTGCACCATCTCCACCAAACATGGCATGGTCAAGACCGATCATATCCTGTTCATCGCATCCGGTGCCTTTCATTTATCCAAGCCTTCGGATCTGATTCCCGAACTACAGGGTCGCCTGCCGATTCGGGTCGAACTCAATGCCCTCGGTGCCGAAGAGTTTGCACGAATTCTAACCGAACCCGATGCCTCACTCACCGAACAGTATAGTGCCTTGTTAAAGACCGAAGGGGTCAATCTCGAATTTGATGATAGCGGCATCCAACGTATTGCCAGTGTCGCCTTTGATATTAATGAGCGTACCGAGAATATTGGTGCCCGTCGTCTGCATACCATTATGGAACGTCTGTTAGAAGGCATCTCTTACGAGGCATCCGATCGTTCTGGTGACACCTTATTAATTAATGAGATCTATGTCGATAAAAACCTGAGCGATCTGGCGCAGGATGAAGATCTTAGTCGATATATTTTATAGAAAAGGCGCCGATGAATACATTAACTGCGAGAGACATGGAGGGTCTGTCTTTAGCAGAGACCGTCGCCCGCATGGACGCGGGCGTCGAGCCTACAGGGATGTATTTACGGCGTGTCTCTGATAAAGATAGACCATTCATTTCTCGGATTCGTAAGCCTTGAATCAGAGACTCTCCCTGCACATTAGAGGACTAAACAATGAGTATCCATATAACCGAAATCAAGTTAAACAAAAAGGCTCGTACCCTCGACCTTACCTTTGGTAATGGTGAGAAATTCACCCTGACCAGTGAATATCTGCGGATCAATTCTCCCTCCGCCGAAGTACAGGGCCATGGCCCCGGTCAAGGCACACTACAAATTGGCAAGGCGGATGTCGCCATCGACAAGATCGATAGCGTAGGCAACTATGCCATACAGCTACATTTTGATGACAATCACAATACCGGTATCTATTCCTGGACGACGCTGTATGATTTAGCCAGCAACCACGACAAATACTGGGCTGAGTACCTGCAACAACTCAAAGAGGCTGGGCACAAAATACCCAACGACGCCTAAGCACAGCAATCCGGACAATAACGATGGAAGAAAAAAAGACACACTTTGGCTTTCAACAGGTTCCTGTCAAGGAAAAGGCACGCAAGGTCGCCAAGGTCTTTGATTCCGTCGCCAGTAACTACGACATTATGAATGATGTCATGTCACTCGGCATCCATCGTCTATGGAAGCGTTACACCCTCGACCTGAGTGGTGTACGCAAGGGTCACAAGGTGCTCGATCTGGCCGGTGGCACGGGTGACCTTGCTGGGCGCATGTCAAGAATGGTGGGTGCTGAAGGCGAGATTATTCTTGCCGACATCAATGCCTCTATGGTTGCAGAAGGCAGAAGCCGAATGTTAAACCAGGGTGTGAGTGGCAATATTCATTATGTGCAAGCCAATGCCGAAGAACTTCCTTTTCCGGATGATTATTTCGATTGTATTACCATGGCCTTTGGTCTACGCAATGTCACCGATAAAGATAAGGCATTGCGTTCCATGCAGCGTATCCTCAAGCCGGGGGGTAAACTACTGGTACTTGAGTTTTCCAAACCCGTTACCCCTGGACTGAAACCATTTTATGATTTTTATTCCTTCAAGATCCTGCCCTTCATGGGCAAGCTTATTGCCAATGATGAAGAAAGCTACCGCTATCTAGCGGAATCCATCCGCATGCACCCACCGCAGGAAGAACTCAAGGAAATGATGGAGAATGCCGGCTTTGAGCGTTGTGAATTCTTTAACCTTAGTGGCGGCATTGTTGCCCTACACCGGGGATACAAGCTTTAATCCAATAGCTCATTATGAATTCCATTCTACTTGCTGCCAGCCTCGAAACCGCGATCAATACCGTATTAGGACTTGATCCCGAGATTGCGAGTCAACTGCAACAATTAGAAGACAAGGTTATCCTGCTAAACATCACCACCCCCGATATTAAATTTTATTTCCTGCCAACCGACAGCAAGATCCAGATACTATCCAGCTACGAAGACAAACCAGATACCCGCATCTATTGTAGTCTGTTTGACCTGTTACACTTAAGCATTCATGGATCGGACAAGAGCAGCCTGTTTTCCACCAATATCGAGATGCGCGGCGACCTGGAAACCGGGCGACAATTCCGCGATATATTAAACGCTATTGAGATCGACTGGGAAGACCTGCTCTCACGTGTTACAGGTGATATTGCCGCCCATCAGATAGTGAGAAATACCCGCAAGGCAAAGGCTTATACCCAACAAAGTGCCAAGATACTTGGACAAGACCTGACAGAATATCTACAGGAAGAAAAAAGAATTTTGCCAACCGCCATTCAACTGGAAAACTTTTATAACGATGTCGACCAGTTACGTTATGATAGTGATCGGCTCGAAGCAAGAATAAAACGTCTGCAACAATGGGCAAAAGAGAAATCAGAGTAAGCGATTAATGATATCCCCGAAACAACTGGCACGTCTATTACACATCAACTATGTTTTGGCTAAACATGGACTGGATGAGATCGTGCTAGCAACACACTTGTTCAGACCGTTTCATTTTATACTTTATCTAGCTCCCTGGAACTGGATCAAACGCAAACGCAAACCAAGAGGCCAACGCATCCGTGAGGCACTGATTGAACTCGGCCCCATCTTTATAAAATTTGGTCAGATTCTTTCAACCCGACGTGACCTATTGCCTAACGATATCGCCGATGAACTCGCCCATCTGCAAGATCGCGTCCCCCCTTTTCCATCCCAACAAGCCATTGCAATTATCGAAAAGGCCTACAAGAAACCCATCAGTGAGCTCTTTGATCATTTTGATGAAACACCACTCGCCTCTGCCTCGGTGGCACAAGTACATAGTGCAACCCTGCCCGATGGCAGTGATGTCGTGGTTAAGGTGTTGCGCCCTGGTATTGAAAACATTATTCGTAAGGATGTTAACCTGCTGGGGTATATCGCCAAATTAGCCGAACACTACTGGAAAGATGGCAAACGTCTGCACCCCTGCGAGGTTGTTGAGGAATTCAAACGCACCATCTTTGATGAACTGGATCTAATGCGTGAAGCAGCCAATGCCTCACAGTTATACCGTAACTTTTCTGATTCAGACCTTCTCTATGTGCCCGAGATCTACTGGCCTTACTGTAAACCCAACGTCATCATCATGGAACGTATCTATGGTACCCCCGTTAGTAATATCAGCGCACTGAAAGACAATGGCATCGATCTGAAACGTCTGTCCGAACAAGGTGTAGAGATATTTTTTACCCAGGTGTTCCAGCATAATTTCTTCCATGCCGATATGCACCCCGGTAATATATTTGTCTCCCCGCAGGGACAATACATCGCTATCGACTTCGGCATTGTCGGCTCACTCAGTGATGAGGATCAACAATACCTGGCAGGTAATTTCCTTGCCTTTTTCCAGCGTGATTATAAACGAGTAGCCGAGCTTCATGTGGAATCCGGCTGGGTGCCCAAGGGCACACGCATCGAAGCATTCGAAGCCGCCATTCGCACCGTATGTGAACCTATTTTTGAACGACCGCTAAAAGACATCTCCTTCGGCCAATTATTATTACGTCTGTTCCAGACTGCACGCCGCTTCGATATGGAGGTACAACCTCAACTGGTACTGCTACAAAAGACCCTGCTCAATATCGAAGGCCTGGGCCGCCAACTCTATCCCGATCTTGACCTGTGGCAAACCGCAAAGCCCTTCCTGGAAAAATGGATGTATCAACGCAATAGTGTGAGCAGCATATTCAAGGATGTAACAAAGAACCTGCCCGAGTTGCGCGATCTATTACCTAAAATACCCATGTTAGTACACCAGAGCCTGGAAAATTCTGCCAAGTTATCCGAACAACTCGAAGATGCCGATCAGCAAATTAGAGAACTGCGTAACGAGATCAAACGATCCAATAAACGCACCATCTCCAGCATACTGGGAACCGGCCTGATTATCAGTGCCGCACTGATCTTTGGACTCGATGGTTATTCACCTCGCATGATCGCAGGTGTGCCGCTATTATCCTGGGTACTCGGAGGGTTAGGAGTGGCAGTACTGTTTTTATATACCTGGGATGAAGAAAAATAATTAGCCCTGTGGTGCGTAATACGCACCCTACCTTAAACCGCCGAACCTCTGTCATTCCCGCGCAGGCGGGAATCCATCTATAAGATTACCTCATACTCCTTATCATTGATTGAATCTCTTCAACATAGGCCATACCCCGACTGGAATACTGTTTTAATCCCTGTGCAAGAAAAATAGCATCCAGTGGTTTATCCTGCTCGCGTAATTGCCCACGAAGATTACGCAACTCCCGATAGGCACCAAATGTATTAATGTTGTGAACATAACTGGTAATGGATTCATTGATACTGGAAAAACGTCTAACCTCATGGCGCGCGCCTTCCGTACGCTGCCCCGGCACTAGACCACAACCCTTACTGAAACACCATTGACCAAACAGGTTATTACCCTGCCGCGCAAAACGAGACAGCCCCCAAGCCGATTCATTCGCCGCCTGCACCATAATCAGATCCACCGGCAGACCATCGACACGAAGCAGCAATTGATCCCAGTCCGGGTTGCTATCATCCCATTGAATCTTGTACTCAGTCGCCAACTGCTTTATCCATAAAATATCATCACCCTTATCCCGTGCCCGAATAATGCGCTGACGTTTTTCAGCAATAAGCTGAAGCTCACTTAATATAATCGGACGCAGAATGCTGAAAAAAATCCGTTTCTTTTCAGCAACAGTCCTGACCTGTGAATAATCAAAAACACTCGCCTGCTGAGCTGTTATTTTTTCCTGCGCCTTTAGTGCCACTGAAAAAAACAAACTGTTTATGATGAAAAAAACATAAAGCCATCTTGCATTCATATAATTAATCTGAGAGTTCCTAATCATTTAACAAAGATACCACATAACCTAATGATGCCGCATTCTGAATAAAGGCCTCAATATTACCCGCACCCCATTCTGTACTCACCGCAATCACACCATCGGATAACTTAATAAGCTCAGCATCCTTGATAAAATGTCGCTTATGTCCTGTTCGCTCAAAGATCTCCTGCGCCTTGGCCTGCTCGCTGAAAACTCCCATTGACCCTTGAAGCCCCTCAGGGAAAACATTAATTAAATCTGCAAATGATGCATCCGGGTGATCCACCTGGTATGCCTTCACCACGGCTAAGACCATCCTGCCTTTTCCAAGCACCTGCTTATTAAAGGAATATTTCTCACGCGGCCTCCTTTTTGCAGCACGACTCGATAACTTATCAGACAGCACATCCTCAACACCCTCAAAGTGATTCAGCAGACGCTCAACCACCCTTGCCGGGCTATCAAAACCCTCCGCATGCTGTTCTAAACGTTTATAGGTCTGTTCCGGTATTCTAACCACTGGACACATGACACACCTCCTTTTTACTGTTTACATGTTACATTGTAACTTATAAATGGTAAAAATCAAGGTGAACGATACATATTTAGGCACAAATTAAATCAGGCCGGGATGCTGATAATAAAATCGGTTATCACCAAGTGTGTATTAATTCTATAAGTAAGTATTGACTTTACAAAAAAACTCCCATAATGGGATGATGAGAATCATCGCAAAACGGACACTGCGTGAGTTCTGGCAGTCACATCCTGAATATGCCGACGCTCAAGCCCCATTGGCAGCCTGGCATAAAGAGGTTACTGAAGCCAACTGGGAAACACCTCAACAGGTTAAAGCACAATTCCGCAATGCAAGTATTCTCAAGGATAGCCGCGTCGTCTACATACGCTTTGTGGGCACTCATCAGCAATACGATACTATCAATGTGGAGACCATATAATGAATATCACACCCATTAAATGTGAAGCAGACTATAATGCCGCCCTTGCACAGGTTAATGATTTAATGGATGCCAGTCTTGATACGGCGGCAGGCGATAAGCTTGATATACTCGTAACATTAATTGAGAAATATGAGGCACAACATTACCCTGTCGATGCACCCAACCCTGTGGAAGCCATTCGCTTCCGTATGGAGCAATACGACCTGAAGAATAAAGATTTAATACCCTATATTGGACAATCTGGCCGTGTATCTGAAGTGCTCAATTTCAAACGCAAATTAACATTAAGCATGATTAGAAAACTACATGCCGGACTAAAAATTCCTACCGAAAGTTTGATCCAGGATTATGAACTGAAATAGAATGACGCCAGCCCGTAACCGATCCCTGTTAACACCACTATTCCAGTGTTGCACAAATGAGACTCTGCACTCAATGATGTTTAGTATACCTTCTTGATGAGTGTGTTTTAATTGCTGTACGCGTTGTAACTAAATGAAGGTTTTTTAATATTGCAGCTTTAATATCAAGCGCCATTAATTCAGTATAATCAGATAACTTATCGAGCTGTTCTCGAACTATACCTGCCATTTCATCGAGGATCATTTCTCCATTTTTTATCCCCAATGACTGACTCAAGGCAATCATTCTTCGTCGATCAGGAAAGTCTTTTGATTTAGATAAATTTAACGCAAGCGTATCCTTTGGCATATAGATTTGCGTGTTAACAACATCATATACAGGACTTAAACGCATATTATCAGGATGATCATACAACATAGAAAAAAATTTTAAATGGCCATCACCATTTCCCACCAAACAACTGAGCACAACCATTTTAAAAAATATTTCCATATCTTCCTTAGGAGTAGATGAATACAGATTAAGTGCCTTACCTATAGATTCATAACTACCCTGATACTTATGATCTGTTGATTATCCGATAACCAGAAATCAGGTGTTTTTATTTGACAGGCCTTTGCCAAATTCATGCAAATATATTCATTAATCGCAAGCTCAGGATAATCCTCATCACTGGTCTTTACGATTAGAGAAGGAAGAATAAATGCCCCCTTTTCCAATCCAGTCTGTTCTTCTGGCACTATGACTTTAGGTTGCACACCGCTAAGCGTCGACTGTAGCAAATACTTATTAAGCAACTCTTCAAATAAATCATCTTTACCTTGCCAGGCAAGAATCTCTGAAAGTTTTTCTCCGCCAATATCTTCTGACTCAATACCGGCTGTCTCATAACCAAGGCAACCAATACCCGTGAGTCCTTGTAACGATAAAAAAAGCATCTCATCCACGTTGATAATGTGGCGTACTCAATGGCATGGTTACCGATATATCATTACTGATATCAGAATGATATGTGAATTCCAATTGAGACTTTTTATTAAGCACTCCAGCCGGTCTACCTACCACCTTAATATTGATATTCTGAATACGACCTTTTGCATTAATCTTCATCGAATAGTTCTTCTAATTCAGACAATTGTGGTCGGCGTTTAATTTCCAGCGACAAGGTATAACCCAATGACATGGCATAATCCTGAGCCTTCAGGATGCTCCCCTTAAAAGACCCGTTTTCTATTTCAGAGATATCCTGTCGAGACACCCCCGCACGAGCACCAGCATCGCTCTGGTTAAACTTCTTTTTTTACGCTCCATACGTAGAGTCTGGCCTAACTGTTCAAGATAAGGATTCATGCTACGCCCTAATATGACACCTATTTCAGGCATTTATTTCACCCCTCCTTGAATACCCCGATTCTCACGAGCACGCGCCTCATTCCTATCTGGCTTGGTCTCCAATGGCTGGCTCAATAAATCTCACTGACGGGAATCCATAGATCATGGTGCGTAGTACGCACCCTACCTTTACAAGCCATACTGATTTTTTATCTCTTTCTCTGTCAATGTCTCCGAACAAGATTTGACTGCGTCGGTTAACTGATTAAGATCCAGCTTGAATGTCCGGTAACCACTAATCAGTTCATCCATATAAAAATGGCTCGGGGATGCCTCTGCATCCTGATCCATCATGTAATAGACCATCGCATCCATTACATTACCCTCTGGCCGGGTAACACTCACTACCCTTTTTCCATACATGTAGGGATAGCCTTCTAAAATATCCAGCGCATCCTCACAATCAGGCGTGATCCACCACAAGACACCCGCAACCTCATCACCATCTGCTGGCTCGATATCGGCAACCCCTCTAAAGACTAAGCGATAATCCTGTAACACGGCCTGACCAATCGGTTCGGCCTGTGGACACCGTACCTTCATCCCTTCCAGGTTAGTATTCATACCGTAGGCAAAATATAATCGTTGATCATCTAATTCCATTTAATCGATACACTCCATCATCTTCTCTGCCAGATCAATAATAAGATCCGAGCTAACAATCTTGTCTCGCCAGTGTTGCGGTATGCTGTCAATATCATAATAAGCACCGGCCAGCTGACCATAGATAGACCCGGTGGTATCGGCATCATCACCTAGATTCACCGCCGCTAATACACCCTCTTCAAAACTATCCGTGGTATAAAAGGCCCAGAGTGATGCCTCCAGTGATTCCACTACATAACCCGAACCCTTGATTTCATCAGCATGCTTAAACTGAAATGAACCGCGTGCCACTTCATCAATTTCTTTAACCAGAGGTTGCCTGTCCCACAAACCTTCAACCAGGTTAAAACGATCATCCATCAACTCACCCTTTGAACGACCTTGCAGGGCACCAATAATCAAAGCAGTGTAATAACGACAGGCATCTATTGCGACAGTTACACCATGCGTGGTGCGTGACATCTGCCCTGAGAGTTCGATAGCCTGCTCAGGATTATTGGCATAGGCAAGAGCAAGCGGTGCCAGGCGCATGAGTGAACCATTACCTGCACTCTGTGGATGAGCGCTTCCTGCATACGCTTCGCCTGATTTCTCATAGCGCATTAATGCCGAAAGCACAGCGCCACCAATATCAAAACAACGCCCGGTACTACTGAGATAACGTTCTATTAATTTCATTACTTCTCCTAACTATAACCGCATTAACTCAACAAACAGGTATTGCTCTTATCCAACAGAGACCGTCAGCCGCATGGACGCGGCTGTCGAGCCTACATGGATGTATTCACGGCGTGTCTCTGTTGGATAAGAACAATTCCTGTCCCAGGCTAAACGAAACATCAACGCACCTACTTAATGAATCTTCGCAGTAAATCCCATGGCTTGTTTATCACCATCCGACTTAAAATCAGATTCATCCATCAAGCGTTCTAATAAGACATCCGGGGTTAGTGGCTTGTTAAATAGACGTTGCTGACGCGCGATAACCGCAAAGTCTCCAGGTGCCAGGTTTCTTATACCATCAAGCACCTTGCGATGACTTGCATCTATCTGCACCTTATCGCCATGCGCTTCTAACAGCCGATTAAAGAGTGACCATGCCTGATCTCTGCCAAGATAATCAAATTTAATCTTGAAATCAAAACGACGCAATGCCGCTGCATCCAGGTTATCCATTAGATTTGTTGAACAAATAAACAAGCCCTCAAAGGCCTCCATCTGCGTCAGAAGCTCATTAACCTGGGTAACCTCCCAACTATTATGTGCTCCCTTACGATCCTGTAAAAAACTATCCGCCTCATCCAGCAATAACACAGCGTCATCCCGTTGTGCTTCTTTGAACATGGCCGCAATATTTTTTTCAGCCTCGCCAACATACATTGAAAGCAAATCAGAGGCACGCTTCACCAACAAGGGTTTATCCATTGCCTTGGCAACATAACGACCAAACTCTGTCTTACCTGTTCCCGGTGCACCGTATAAACAAAACCTGCCCACAGGATTTTTAGCCAAACCGGATACCAAAGATTCAATATCAATATCGGTATTGAGATATTCCAGATGATAATCTAAAGGACTCAACTGTCGATTAAACAGGATATCTGAATACCCCATCGCCTCCATCGTGCTACCAATCAACTGTTCCAGCCGACCTTCAATGACATTTTGATCAGATGCCCCGGCTGTCATAGCAACAACCTTGGCTGCACGCGTGACAATAGCCGGTGCCAATGCCGCATTTTCAGAGACCCGTTCTGTCCACTGTGGTGATACATTCAATGTTGACAGGCTTTTATCCAGAATACGTCTTCTCACACTGAGCGGTGGGGTATCCATTTTTATCACCTGATCAAATCGACGCAGATAAGCGGGATCCAGTTCACCCACTGAATTACTAATCCAGATAGCCGGAATGGGGTTATCTTCCAACAGACGGTTAACCCATGCCTTACCCGCACTCTTATGCGTCGCTCTACCAAAAAACGAAAAAGATTGCCGTGGAAAGACATCCTCGATCTCATCAAAGATCACCAATGCTTTCTGATGACGCGCAATCAATCGTTGCACCAACTGATAGGAACGAAAACGATTATAGCCGGCCAGTGAATCACCATCCGAATCTTCCGTATTGATCTCATAAAAATTGGCCTCCAGGGTCTGTGCCAATAGGCGCACATACTCGCTCTTACCCGTACCCGGCGGCCCATAAACCAGAATATTCGTCCCTTTCGACCGTGTATCCCATACCTTTTCAATCTGTTGAGACAACACCTGAGTTTGTGAATCCAGATAATCAAAATCCACTTTATCAAGCTCACTGTTCTTACCCCTGGAGAGATAGCCATTCAGCATGTCATAGATGTTGTCATGCTGACTAAGCAATGAATCCGATAGATCATCAAGCAGATCCAGCTTACGATAAATCTCGTTAGGCCCATCACGATCAAACTTGAGCAGGCCTGCTTGAATCAAGATCCCATCACGCGAAAGTGAGCGACGAATATCGACCCGATCAATATCCAGTATCGAAGCCACTGTTTTAATCAGACCATCGCCACTGATCTCACCCAGAGTATCCACCGCACTTCTCATGCCCGGATTCATTTCCACCAGCGTCAGAAAGGCCAGGATCAATATATCACTATGGTGAAGATCCAGATGCTGTTGCAATAATGTGAGATTAGCCTCTAATACCCCACCAATCGCCAGATCTTTTTTCTGCTCCACCTCATCCAGAACAGAATAAATCTTTCGTTTAAGGGCGCGTGCCTTAATATCGGAATTTTCCAACTCAAGCATATCCATTGCCTCAAGTATCTCCCTGTCACTGGTAATATCGCCACTATGCCTGAAACTACTATGCTTTCTTTTTATATTGGGCAACAAACATATTGTTCTCAGCGTCCATAATTTTATAACATCCGTATATTCAGAAGCCAAACAAACACCCCTTTTTACATCGGGTCGAACTAAAGAAAAACTGATCATAATCTTCTCCTGTTAAAACTTGCATCAACAAGCTATGGACACTATTATGACAGACATCACGCAATAAAATAGATCAACAAAGCAGTGTAGCGTCACTATATGACGCGATACTAAAAAGGCCAATTATGTCAGATGCGCTCTTAAGACAGTGGATGATGCTCAAGATGATTCCACGTCAACCCAAAAAAACCAATTCCAGAATCCTCACCAAACAGCTACAGGCCGAAGGTTTTAATACCGCACGCCGTAATACCCAACGTGATCTGAGTAATCTATCCAGCATCTTTCCAGAACTGGTCAACGATGGTAACAAGGATGAGATTGGCTGGTCATGGCGACAGGATGCAGAACTCCACGATATGCCATCAATTGATCCATCCACCGCGCTCACCTTCAAGCTGGCACAAACCTTTTTAATCAACCTGATTCCCCCTGCCGTACTCACACAACTACAACCCTACTTTCGCAGTGCCGACAAAATCCTGAGTAAGATTGATAATAATTCACTCGGTAACTGGTCCGATCATGTGCGGATCGTAGCGCGGACACAACCCTTGATTCCGGCAAGTATTAATCAAACCGTACTCAGTGTTATCTACGATGCCCTGCTACAGGGTCAACAGTTCCGTGGGCGTTATAAAAACAGACAGGACGATATCGCAGAATATGAATTTCATCCACTCGGCCTGATTTTCCGCGACAGCGTGGTTTATCTAATTGCCACGCTATGGGACTACGAAGACATTCGCCATTTTGCCCTGCATCGTTTTATACAAACAGAGATCATGGATACCTCCCTACAACGCCCCGACAATTTTAATCTGGATGATTATATAGCCACCGGCACCACAGAATATGCACTGCCCGGTGACAAAAATATCAAGCTGGTAGCCTATTTTAGTAACACCAGCATCCATCACCTGACAGAGACCCCACTGAGCAAGGATCAGAGGATTACCCCGCTGGATAATGACCGCAAAGAACTCCGCGCCACCGTCAAAGACACCTATCAATTACGCTGGTGGTTGCTCGGATTTGGCGATCAGGTCGAGGTGGTTAAGCCGATTGCGTTAAGACGGGAATTTGCAGGGATAGTCAGGGAGATGTACATGACATACACGGATGAATGATACCCTTATTGATTAGCACATTTCCCTTATGACCATAACGGCACAGCAAAAATCTGATCGCCAAATGCCGTTGCACCTCATCCAATACAACCCGTTTTAATAACAAAAAATGGCATTCGTTATCGGCGGCAAGCCACTACCACTGGCGCAATTACTCTAATTGCGCCAATAGACTATGCCAGTGATAACCGACCTTCTTCAGAGCATCAGAAATCACCGTAACCTGACACCCTCCTCCTGAGCCTTTCGTGCCACGGCTTTTAAAGGCGAATCAAGATCCTGTATTATCAGATCAGTGCTAATATCAACAGCCTCTTCCAGCGCAGGCCGCAGTTGCCGTTTTAGTTTTGCCCGTTTTTCTATATTGTTCTCTGTTAAAAAAAGACAAAAATCAACATCGCCACCCCGCACCTCATCATTCAGGCGAGAACCAAATAGCCATAAGCCAGCATCTGGATAATTCTGCAAAAATTTATCCGCGACTAATTGAATAGCTGTGACTTGTCGTTCAGTCAGCCGCATAGATAGGCCTTTAATTTTTTGCTCAGCACGATCAGTTTAGAACTGTATCGCCATGCCGCATTCAATGCCTCTGCCTTTTCAGAGGAGGCATCCGGATATTCATGAGCAAAACCATTCCTGATTTCTCTTAATTCATTCCATTCAGAGGCATCAATCAAGCTCTTGCGCTCCATTAAATGGATTCTTTCCCGAGTCGATAATCGCTGTGCAGGAGATTCATCCAGATCATACAGTGCCACCATATAAAATATAGTATGCCCAATCACATCCTGGAGATCCGAAAACCGTATTCTAAAGGCATCCAGAAATAACAGCTCATCCGAATCGACCTGATCCGGGTCAAATATTTCCGGATCAAGAGGCATGATGGCATCAATGCGTTTCACTGACTCATTTAAGCGAACGGCAAGTTTCTCCATTCTCTCAATATTGTTCTGTAATATTTGGGTATCCATAGTCACTAATTCTAGCACATCACTCTCATAAACCCTGATGAAACTGAACGACCTGATGTAACAAAGGCAAGTTTACAACCCGATACTCATGATCGAAATGATCATTCGGCATGCATTTTTCTAGCCGCACCAAACCCAAAAAAGCAGAAAACCCTGTCAAACTACGACATGAATAACAAAAAGCTAATTCCCTCTCTGGCTTAATGTATTCGTTCTCCCCAAATTCATCCAGCAACATCGGAAAGGCATTGATATAAGCCTCTTCATAAAAACTCATCAGCCGTTTGCTATCGTTATAATGATAGAGCAGATAGAGCGTAAAAAGAAAGGATTGTTGAATAAACGGAATATCAGGAAACCTATCTCTATAGGCCCAATTAAAGCTCTCCACATAGGCCATGAACAATCGTGGATAGATCGCACTCATCCCCGATTCAGCCAACAATTTGCGACACTCACTACTCAGAATAAAACGTCCCTTATGCTTACGAATAAGACCTGCCATCTCAGCGACCAGACGGACTATATGCAAATCAAAAAAATCTTCTTCCTTATTGATCTTACCAAACCGGACAAACCTTTGATCACCCTCTTCATTGATATAACTCAAAGCCGCCTCACGACAAAAATTACGCGGTAAGTTACCCTTGGCCGTCGGCTTCAAACCCTTCTCATCCAGCGCATCCACCAATAAACCAAAAAGCATCATAATAGGTGCAGACGGCACATCATCCAGACCATCGAAAAAAGTGACCAACTGCGGTGAACTAAAGGGCTGATTCAGTAGCGGATGCATCTGACTCGGTGAAAGCCCATGAAAGTCATCCATTGGTGCAGAATTACGCTGCTGAGTATGCTGCTCAACAAACGCCTGCATTTCCTCCATTGAACCAAAATCCTGACCCTCCATGGCCTCACGCAAATCATCAGAGGCACCCGCCGCAGGCCCAGCTCCCTTGCGACCCTCAATACTCTCATTCTGTAGACAACATTTTTTATATTTTCTGCCACTACCACAGGGGCATGGATCATTACGACCCACCTTATTATCCATCATATTCATTATCATACTACTCCAGCCATCGTATGATCACCATCATAAAGCAAGATGCCCATTTTAAATTTGTCTCCTGCAATATTTTTAAAGCGCTTCAGCCCATTAAAATCTCCATTACTTAAGGTCGCAGAGACCTTCACCTCAATGGCATACCGGTAACAATGCGTTCTATCAGATATTCTCTAATGCCTACGCCGAAACCCAGTTTTCAACAGCAAGATTCGGCACTCGATTAAACTCACCCACATTATTCGTCACTAATACCGCATCAATACTGCGAGCATGTGCCGCAATAAAAAGGTCATTATTACCAATTACCCTGCCTTCTTTTTTTAGTTGTGCTCTAATCAAGCCATAGTGCCTGGCAGCATTTTCACCCAAAGGTTTTATCAATAGCCTTTGTGTAAAAAGATCCAGCTGTCGCCACCGATCTTCTTTTAAAGCATTATTTCCATTCTCTATCCCAAAGCACAGCTCCCCATAAGTCACTGATGAAATACAAATATTCTTTATCGCTTTAAATTTGTATCTCAATTTCTTCGAGTGATTTTTTAAAACATAAATACAAATATTGGTATCCAGCATATACATCAATCAAAATCCCTTTCCTGTGGTTGCTCATCAAGTCTATCTTGCAAAAAATCATTACCAAAAACGGAGCAGGAATCAAAAAACTCATCCCAGCCTGGTTCTTTTGCCGAAAGAATGATGTTATCCCCTTGCCTTGTAATATAAACCTCATCAGTATCAAAGCGATACTCTTTAGGTAAACGAACCGCCTGGCTACGTCCATTCATAAATACCTTGGCTATTTGCACACCCATATTATCACCCGCTATTTTAGTATATACCAAAAAGTATATATTAATTAAGTGTAATAGCAAGATAAACGAGGTTGGTTGGTGTCTGGGGAAATATCTACAAGTATTGACCTTAATCCACCACCGGATAAGCCGGATCACCCCAGATCTGCTTCTCATTCTCCATCATAATATGAATAATTGATAAGTTAATACCTGGAATAACTCCAGGTTGCTCAAAATACTCCTCTGCATATTCTCCTATTGTCCGATGCTTAGCACCATCACTAATACCTTGAACCTCATGTTCACAAAATGGTGTTAATAAACGATAGGGAACATAACACATCAAACGCTGTAGAGCTTTAGGGTTTTCATGTAGCCAATTATTAATACTCAATCTCAACTGATCTACATTATTTCCAGTAATCGTATTTTCATTGATTTCCACCGAATACTTATCAAGATATTGAGAAAGAATTTTTGCGCATTGATCCTGCAAACCAAATGACAACTTAAAATAGTAATGTGGAAACCAGGCAATAACTGACCTATTCCAGGAATAATCATAATCAATGACCAAAACCAATATTTTATTTATCATGGCCAATCAATTCCAATTCGGCCTTATCCACTAACTCTTGTGGTAACTCGGCCTTAACCGATACACCCAGGTTCTTGAACTCATTGGCCTGTTTGATTAGATTTCCACGCCCTGTATATAACTGCCCATAGGCCTTATCGTAGGTCTCTTTTGCCTTATCCAGGGATGAGCCCACCGTTTTCATACTGACAAGGAAGCCATTGAGCTTGTCATACATCTTGCCGGCTTTTTCTGCTAGCTCGGCGGTGTTTTTATTTTGATCCTCGAAGCGCCATAGTTGTCGCACGATATTGAGACTGGTTAATAATGTGGTCGGGGTTGCTACCAATACATTTTGTTCCAGTGCTTTCTGAAATAACATCTCATCACCTTTGAGTGCTTCAACAAAGGCGGATTCAATCGGTACAAACATAAACACCATATCGGGTGAGTTCAGTCCGGGGAGGTCATAATAATTACGGTCTGACAATTCCTTGATGCGATCACCAAAAGCTGCGATATGTTCCTTGAGCGCCTGTTCACGTTCCAGTTCATCCTCGGCATTCACATAACGGGTGTAGGCATTGAGTGATACCTTGGCATCAATCACCAGGTGTTTATTATCGGGTAGATAGACTATGGCATCGGGGCGACTGCGACCCTCTGCGGTATTAAAGCTCACCTCTCGTTTGTAATCTTTATCTAGCACCAGACCGGAACGATCCAGCACATTCTCCAGGATCATCTCACCCCAGTTACCCTGCATCTTGTTCTTGCCTTTTAATGCGGTGGCGAGATTGTGTGCCTCTTCGGTAATCTCCTGATTCATCTTTTGCAGATTTTTTAATTCAGTTTTCATCTCACTCTGTTGCTGGGTATCCTTGTGATGGATATCTTCAACCTTGGCCTTGAATGCGGTCATCTGTTCACGAAATGGATTGAGTAAGGCACTGAGTGATTCCTTACTGGTTTCGGTAAAGGTCTTGCCCTTGGCCTCAAAAATTTCATTGGCGACAATCCTGAATTCCTTTTTCAAGGTTTCCTTTTGTTCTTCAAACTGGGCGAGTTGTTTTTTGAAACCGGCTTCCTTTTCCTGTTGACTGGTGCGTAACTCGGCATTCTCTGCTGTTAGCTTACCGGCTTCCTGTCGTGCCTGTTTTAGTTCGGAATGAGCGGCCTCTAACGCTGTGTTGAGTTTATTGGCTCGGTCTTTCTCGGCATTGAGGCTGGCCTGGGTTGATGATGAAACACTCTTTTGTTCGGACAGGCTGGTGAGTAATTGATTACACTTGCCTTGCGCATCGGCGTGTTTTTCTTGTACCTCTTTATACTGTGACTGGATACTCTCTAACTGTTGTTTGGCAAGTGCCAGGTTTGTCTTGCTATCGGTTAGTTCTGTCTTTAAGGCATCTATGGTTTGCTGCTGTTCTGTCTTGTTTGATTCCAGCTCGGCTAATTGTTGTTGTTTTAAATCGGCATCTAATTGAAGGCGCGCGAGTTCTGCGTTGGCCTTGCTGCGGCTGATGAAGTAGCCCATCGTTGTGGCGATGGTGGCAATGACTAATGTAATAACTATATCAATGATCATGTTTGTTTCTCTTTAATTGAATTGGTGCGTAGTACGCACCCTACCGGGATGATAATCGGCAAAAGATGTTGATTGCATTCTGCTGTTTTATATTGCTTGCATTCTGTATCCTTAAAGTGGGGTTGGCAACTACGATGGTCATTGCCTGTGCCCTTGATACTGCGACATTAATCCTGTGTTTATCAAACAGGAAATCAATACCGCGTGGTGAATCACCGGCATCGCTGCTACACATACTCAGGAATACGATGGGGGCTTCCTGTCCCTGGAATTTATCCACGCTTCCAACTCTGGCTTTCTTTCCTAGTGCCTTTTGTAGATTGGTCACCTGGAGGTTATACGGTGCGACATAAAGAATATCATCCCATCCGATCTTGCGTTGATTGCCTTCTTTATCGGTAAACTCTCGACCTAATAATTGCTTGCTTAGTTTCTTGATAGCGGCGACCTCTTCATCACTCGCCTGTTGGTTACCTTCATGGTCTATAGGTATATAAATAATGCCCGCCTCTTTATCTAATGGACCTTGATAGTTTTTGGGCACGGCGATAAGCTGTTGATCATTATCGGGGTCAGATTCCAGCTTACCTTCGTAGATGGCATGACTGATAAAATCATTAACCGCTGAATGCATACGATAGGTCATGGCAAGAAAAACACCCATAGTCTCTGAGATCGTGGGGCTATCATGTAATAGATAATCGAGTATTGACAAACCACTCTCTGCGGGATGACTGCCCTGGGTCGGTTGCCCTAACTGCATCTGATCACCCATCAGGATCAGATTGTTGGTCGCCTGACTAATGGCTATCAGGTTAGACACACTCACCTGCCCTGCCTCGTCAATAAACAGGTAGTCAAAACTCTTTTCCAGCTCTTTGCGACTAAAACCCCAGGCGGTGGTGCCAATGATGCAGGGACCGTCGATATGATTGGCTATAGCAGGATTGCCTATAATCTCAACATCCAGCTCCTCCAGTTCAGGGTCCGTATTCTTGTTACAGGCAAAATAACCCTCAATACCCTGTACCTGACAGGTCTTTACCGCACCGATTAATAGATTATTAATCGCCTTGTGTGAATTGGAACAAATCCCGATCCTTTTATTCAGTTTTAATAATGCGGCAATCACATGCTTACCGGTATAGGTCTTGCCTGATCCGGGTGGCCCTTGTATCGTCAGGTAGGAATTTTTTAAATTAATAATCGCCTGGGTAATCTGCTCAAGCCGCTGCTCTGGATCATGTGCTGAGACAATGGGCTGACTGCGCTTTAATCCTTTAATGCGTGGTGGCTTCCGTTGCAAAAAATCCATTAGCGCCGATTGAGTAACGCCCTTTTTATCATACGCCTTAACAACACGATTAATGGCACCCGGTATAGGTTCGGCAGATATTTGTTCATTAGGGATAAGAGATATTAATGTGGGTGGCTCTTCTTTGACCTGTATCACCACAAGACCCTTTTTGAAATTACTTTCATCCTTGAGACAGGTAACACCCAAGGGCCAACCATCCTCTTTATAATACCCTAGAAGATAAAAACTCCGGGCCTTGGATGCCTTGAATTCCTGATGCACATCAAAGCGATATTCATACGCCAGATTACGTGCACGCGGTGTTGGCTTAAACGCCTCACGTTCTGTTCTTTCACAACAGGCGAGGCAATCCAGGTCATCAAGCAATTCTATATCTGTCATTGCCATGCGCTCAAACAAACGCCAATAGAGTGGCTTTGCCTCTCGACGATGAAACTCCAGTGCCCACGCCATATTTTCTGTTAATGCCGCTCGCTCAGGATCGCTCTCTCTTATCTCATTGGCACAGGCCAACAACTTATCCCTAAGCTGTATTCGTTCTGAAATAAGCTCCGGGATATCCGGCACAACAATCGCATTATTGCCGTCATACCCTATCTTGTTCTCGATCTGACGCGCCCTGAGCCAGTCCACTAACTCCTGTGTGCTATCACAATCATCAATATTGTAATCACGGATATCCTTCAGGATCTTCGAGTCCTGCCAGGTCTCACCATCAGGATTAACACGCCATTGTTCATAGACCACGACCGAGGCACCGCCATCACCCACAGCGGTCTCTCGTTTACCGCGATAAAGGTGCTCGACATTCTTGATGGAGTAACGTGGCTCACCAATAAGCAGGCCGCTTTTTACAATCTTGTAGAGATCAACAAAGACCTCGTTACGCAACAGTTGATCCAGCTCGTCTTCACACACACCATAGCGACCCATGAGTTTTTTACAGGCGGCAATCTCATAATTGGCATAGTGGTAGATATGCATGGCAGGGTCAGACTGCCAACGCCCATACACCCACTGTATAAAATACTGAAAGCATTGTTTTTCCTGCGCCTGATTGTGTGCCCAGAAGTCTTTAAATTGTCGCGCACCGCTATCATCAAAATAGCTGTTACCCCATAGATATTCCAAACCACCCTCTGCCAAGGGATAACCCTCGATATCAAAAAAGACATCTTTATCAGAATGCGGCGGCAACAAAGATAGCCCCTTTTTATCCTCACCTTCCGGGACAATCTCATAAAGTGGAGACTCTTTACCCTCACTGTTCTTTTGCAAGGTCGCCTGTTGCTTGAGTCGGGCATAGATTGAGGCATTAATGCCAGTGATAACCGGGCAATCGCTGTCAACCAAACCCTGCATCGTCGTAATGCCTGCCTTATTAAACTTTTTAATCTGTGCACGGGTGATTGTTGCGACTTGTGACAGGTGATCGACCTCTAGCAATAACGCCTTGGCATAGTCGCTCCAATGACCCCAGGATGAAAAATGGGCAGGGTTAGGTTGTTGCTCGGGATCAAAGCCCTCATGTAACGCGAGAAAGGCCTGCTTTAATGAAAGATAATAATAAAAATAATCATCGGTTCTTAATCGCTCATGGCGACCATTACCCAGCACCACCACGATCTCTTCTGAGCGCCTGCCCTGAACCGCCTGTAACATATCCTCATAACAACAAAGCTGGATGACAAAATAGGGCTTCATACTTTTTGATAGCTTGCTATCCCAGACCTCATAGTGATAATCACCCAACGCGCTATCACCGGCAACCTTGACCAAAAAATCAGCGTGGCCTCTGAAGGGTTGATGTTGGAGAACGGCTTGAAAAATCACATCATAGCCCTGCTTCATCGCCTCGATACTGGCTTGACAGGGATCCTCCTCATCAGCGATATCAATCACTGATAGACCTTTTTCCTTTAGCTGTTGAAGAACATCCTGTTCATGGGCATAACCTTTCTCCTGCAACAGTTGCATGAAATCATCGTCATCATCCTCATTCACATCCTCCTCAGGAAAGAACTGATGGAAATGATCCATCCATGAGGCAAAGGGGCTCCCGCTAAAAACCGTTAGATCCGATGGAGAGAAAACAAACGATTTATTTTTTTTATACATTTTAATCCTCATATAATGTTGCTGCATCTATTAATGCCTGCTGTACCCGTTGCCTTAATGCAGCGGGCTTTAACACCTCTACATTGGCACCATACTTTAATATATCCTGCATCAATTCCCTGTCATCGGCATAAGGAATGGAGAGCAGGTAATAACCCTCCCGATCATATCTAGACTCTTGTTGCGGGTGCCATGCCTCGGTCTCCACCCACCGCGCCATCATCGGGTTAAACCGCAATACAGCATCCCTGGTTTTTGATCCGGTGAAGATACCATAACCACTGCCTAGCTCGGTATCGAGTAATTTATCGGAGACATTCCTTGCCTTTTCATCCATCTGGTTTGCCTGCCTTATTGATTCAACCGCAAAGATGCGCAATTCATCCCGCTTATGACACCAGGCATCCAGATACCAGTGATCCCGATAATAGATTAAGCGTTGTGGTGAGATAACACACTATGATTCGCTGAATCCGGTAGTTTATTCACCCGTTCCATAATGGGCTGGATATGATCACCCAACAAGCCCGGTTGCATGCCGGATAATAACTGCTGCATGGTCAGTAAGGCATAGATCTCGCCCTCATTCATCTGTGCATGACGCAACAACTGATCTATCTTAAAGAAGCGCTCCATTCTGTCCATGTTTATGGCCGACCTAATGGCTCTATTTCAGTGCGCACTCTCTTTTCTACAACACGCCTGCAAAGATCATAACTATCACCGGAAGTCGAATAACCATTAGACGATAACTGAGAGACCCCAGGAATATCGGATGGATTTGTAGCACTTAACTTATCAATAAAAATATTGCGTAATCTCATTAAAGTGTACTCGATGTGGGGGCTCACGGGGTGAGCCACTGATAAGAAAATGATAGATATTGGTGCGTGGTACGCACTCTACCGAGGTTAGAGATACCCGTATACATATGGGTGACGAACCCCCTCTGGAATGATAGTATGGATCCCATGACAACAACAATTACAATAACCAGTGGCAAGGGTGGTGTCGGCAAGACCAATATCAGTGTCAATCTTGCCCTGCAATTAGCACGAACCCGTGGTCGTACTTGCCTGTTTGATGCCGATCTTGGTCTGGCTAATATCAACATCCTGCTAAAACTCATGCCGGATCACACCCTTGATGAACTCATCCTGGGCAAGATTACACTCGATGAACTGCTGGTCTCTGTTTCTGATCAACTGGATATCATCCCGGGCAGCTCGGGTGTGGAGATGATGGCGGATCTGACCCCTGAACAGATGCGTCAATTGATACAAAAGCTCTCCGGACTGGATGACTACGACTACTTTATCTTTGATACCTCATCGGGTATCTCGCGTAATGTCATCGCCTTTTGTCTGGCATCGCAACAGGTGCTGCTGATTATCACCCCGGAACCGACCTCGCTAACAGATGCTTATGCCCTGCTTAAGGTACTGTATCTAAACAACTTTGAAGGTCAGGTACAGATTATTGTTAATCAGGCCAAGTCACACGGATTAGCCCGCCATACCTATGAGAAATTCAGTGAGGTGGCTCAGGCCTATCTGGATGCGGACATCCCGATGCTGGGTTCAATACAGCAGGACAGCAAATTGACCGAGGCAGTACGAGCACAAAAGGCCTTGATTGCTCTTTACCCGGAATCTCGCGCTGCCAAGGGCATTATTGATATTGCCAACAAGATTGCAAAACAAGCCGCTGCCAACCCAAAAAATATCGACCTGCATGATTTCTGGGTGCGTTATCTCAAGCTATTAAATAGCCCTCTCACGTTAAATAATACTAAAGAAGACCCCAGAGAACCCCATAGCCCACAGCTACAGGATCAACCCTTCGTAACCACGGTTGTGAATAAAAATGATGATGCGCTGCTCAAGCTGACGCAGAAAATGTCTGTCAAGATCGATCAGATCAGTGATGAAATCGCTGAATTACGCAGTGAAATCAAGGCACTAAAGAAAATGCCAGTTGTGAGTAACGAGCCGCTGGTACCCCAGACTGAAACAGTCTCAATACCACCAGTAACCAAAAGATCCGTATCTCAGATACCCACTACACCCAGGACATTCAGCCCATTCCTGAACAAATATGATTTTGATAAGACCCCTATGCGCTCCGATCAAAACACCATTGATCTCTATGAAGTAAAACGTACCGGTCGTGCTGATCTCATCTGTAGTTATCATAACCCGGATCAAGAGGGCATCAATGACGACACATCACCACATAAGATACATCAGACAACAAAGGCATAAGGCGTTAACGCACTAAACCCGCTTCGACCTCTTTTCGTTTGTTACTCCCTGCCAGCTTTTCAATCAACGCCAGTGCAAAATCCATCGCTGTGCCTGGACTACGCGAGGTAACAATCTGACCATCAACAACAATAGCATCCTGAGTCAGGTTGATCCCATCTAATGCCATGTGATCCAGTGTGCCGGGATATGACGTTATCCGCTTACCCGGTAATAAGCCTGCACGCACTAACACCCTCGGTGCAGCACAAATCGCTGCAACCATTCCGCCCTGCTCCAGAGTCTTAAGTAATATCTGCTGAATACGATTATCCTGCGCCAGATTATCGGCCCCTGGCAGACCGCCTGGCAACACGATCATATCAAAGGGCTGTGCCAACACCTTGTCTAACGTGGTATCCGGAATTAACACTACACCGCGCGATGCCTTGACCGAATGTTGATCCAGACCCGCAGTTGTCACATGAATATCGGCCCGACGCAGCAGATCAATAACCGTAACCGCTTCTAGTTCTTCACAGCCCTGTGCGAGGGGTACAAGGACGTCTGCCATTTTTTCTGCTCCTCTAGATCAGCAACTTCATGCATTAAAAGAAGTTTATTGAGTGGCACTAATCTTATTTTTTTACTCAATTGACTTAAACGCCTTTCCAGTACCGCCAGGGTTTCTGGATAGGGGTGACCGATAGCAATGGCATGACCATTTTTTCTCGCCAGATCCAGCAAACGATCAAACTGTTTTTCAATTAAGACAACATCGCGCTCATCATCCAGAAAGACATCTCTTTTTGCGCTAGGGATATTATTTTCCTGGGCGATGTTATAGGCAATGCTGGAATGCGTGGTACGACTATCGATAAAAAACAAGGCTTGCTGCCGACCCATCTCTTGCATTAACCATGTCATGTGACCGGGATGCTGGGTTAACAGACTACCCATGTGATTATTAATACCACTAACATGAGGCACCTTGGCAATATCTTCACGCAACACCTGGAGAAATACTGCCTCACTCATATCCAGCGTCAGACCACCGGCATCCAGCGGTCGGTCTCGCATCGTCTGCATCGGCAAATGTAACAAGACCTCTTTGTTCTGCACATAAGCCTCTTGTGCAAGCTGGCGGGTATAGGGTGCCAAAGGCAGGAAGGAACAGGCAACCGGCCCCGGTAATTGTAATACACGACGAGCTGCATCGAGATGCCCACCCATATCATCCAGGATAATACTAATTACCGCTGGCTGCGCCGATAATAAACTGGGAGCCAGTAAACAGTATAAAAATAATAAAATTTTATGGTGCGTAATACGCACCCTAGCTAGTGCTATACACACTTTTCTCAATTAAGACTCTCTTTATAAATAACCAGACCCTTCAATAGATTAAGTGCCTCATAAAGCTGGTAATCGGTCTTTGCCAGGGTGTTCTCCTTCTCTTCATCCTTATCCGTTGCATCATCCTTATTCACAGTATCATCTTTATCTTTATTTTTGACCTTTCCCTTCTTCCTGCCTTTATCAGCCTCGATATCAGCATCACCATTTTCTGAATTCTTATGCTCCAGGTGTCCCGTTAAATCTGCCTCACGTACCGCCTTGAAAGGTGTTTTAACAACGGTTACCTTTAATTTTTCAAAGGTAATATCCGGCACAATCCCTTCCGCCTGTATCGAGCGACCCGATGGCGTAAAGTATCTTGCTGTCGTCATCTTCACTGCGGTTTCCGGACTCAGGGGCATAATGGTTTGCACCGATCCCTTACCAAAGGTTTTCCGACCCACAACAAGTGCGCGCTTATGATCCTGCAAGGCACCTGCAACGATCTCTGATGCCGATGCGGAACCCTGATTAACCAATACGACTAGTGGGGCACCATCCAGCAGATCCCCCGGCTTGGCATTAAAACGCATCAGCGAATCATCAATTCGACCTTCCGTATAAACGATCAAGCCTTTCTGCAAAAAGGCATCCGAGACATCCACGGCACCGTTCAGGACACCGCCCGGATTATTCCTCAGATCCAGGATCATACCGCTGATCTCACCCATCTCTTCTTTTAGTTTCTCCAGCTCTTCATCCAGATTTTTTGCTGTCTTTGACTGAAATTGAGAGATACGCACATAGGCATAACCATCTTCCAGGACTCGGCTCTTGACACTACGCACCTTAATAATGGCACGAATAATCTCTACCTTTAATGGTCGTTCCACACCTTCTCGTACCACGGTCAACATAATAGGTTCGCCTGGCTCACCACGCATAATCTTCACTGCATCACGCAAGGTCATACCTTTAACCGGGGTATCATCAAGACGAATAATCAGATCACCCGACTGCATACCTGCCTTTTGTGCTGGCGTGTCATCAATAGGCGAAACCACACGAACAAAACCATCCTCCATGCCCACTTCAATACCCAGGCCACCAAACTCACCTGTAGTACCAACACGTAATTCTTCAAACTCTTCTGTATCAAGGTAGTTTGAGTGTGGATCTAGCCCGGATAACATGCCTCGAATAGCATTCTCCAAAAGCTCCTTATCATCAACCTCTTCAACATAATCACTCTTGATACGATTAAAGACATCACTAAACTCTCTAAGCTCTTTCAATGGTAATGCTGCCGGACCATTATCACGCTCTGCCAGCACACCACTTCCTATACTCAAGGAAGCTCCCAGTACAACGCCTGTCAATATGAATAATAATTTCTGTGTCTTTAATCTCATACCCTTAACCATTTCCTTAAATTAATACCTGAATCCACAGGCTAATCTGTTACCCACCAGCCTTGAGGATTAACAGGCCTGCCTTTTTCTCGTAACTCAAAATACAACCCTTGTTGTGCCGATACACCGCCATCCCCAACACCTGCGATTTCCTCACCACTCATGACCCACTCACCTACCTCTTTATACAGGCTTTGATTCTGCCCATACAGGCTCATAAATTCACTACCATGATCAATAATAATCAACATGCCAAATCCACGTAGCCAATCGGCAAATACAACACGACCATTAAATATAGCATGCACTGCACTGCCAGCATCAGCCTGAATCACCACACCCTTTGCGGCTAAACCACTACCCTGACGTTGCCGGCCAAAGTGCTGTAACAATTCCCCTCTTAATGGTCGGGATAACTGCCCTTTCATATCACGAAAAGAGCCTTGTTCGCGTAGCTCCATTTCCTCTAACGATAAAGACTGCAACTCATCCACCAGCGCCTGCAATTGCCTTTCGTTGGCCAATAAACGCTCCAGTATATTTTCCTGCTGACCAAGATCCTTGCGTAACACCTGTAACAACTGCTGACGACGCGCCCGCTGTTGCTGCAAGTCATTACGCTTTGCCAGCTTGTTACGCTTTAATTCCTGCAAGCTTTCCTTCCCTGCAACAATATGACTTTCCGTACTATACAATGCCTCCATGCCTTGTTCTATCTCTTTGATCAAAGCAGCCTGACTATCCGCCACATAATTAAAATAAATTTGATTACGTGCCAACACAGCAGGATCTTCACTACTCAACAACAAACGCAAACGTCCCTGACGACCCAAACCATACGCAGCCTTTATAACCTTTGCCAGATCCGCATTCAATTCATCCAGTCGTTGTGATTGCCTACCCCTGGTTTGTTGCAATTCATCCAACTGCCTTTGCTGCTGATAAACCCTGCGCTCAATATCTCTGAGTACCTGCGTGCTACGCGCAAGACTTAAGGCAAGCGTCCGTAACCCGGTCTCCAACTTCGATTCTTTTTTTTGATTGCGACTTATTTTATTGCGAATCTGCTCAATCTGTTCACGAATCTGCTGTAGATTTTTATCGGCATTAATATCAGGCTGCGTATTCGCCCACGTCAGCGGGATAAAAAAACAACCCAAAAACAACCACCCTAGACGAAACCCCCAGCGCCTGAGTGAATCATTATCGTATGAATGTTTAACCAACAAATTCTATCAAACTACTACCACTCATTTCCTGCGGGATAGGTAGACGCATCAATTCCAGCATAGTGGGTGCAATATCACACAATGAACCGGTGTCATTTAATATCCCCCGATGACCGACATAGATCAAAGGTACCGGGTTCGTAGTATGCGCTGTATGTGGCTGACCGGTGTCTTCATCCCGCATCTTTTCTGCATTACCATGATCGGCAGTAATCAGGAGGTCGCCATCCACATGCTGTATCGCCACAAGAACCCGACCTAAGCACTGATCCAGGAACTCAATCGCCTTAATCGCAGCTTCATAATGACCACTATGCCCGACCATATCCGGGTTGGCATAATTACAGATAATTACATCATGCTTACCACCCTCAATGGTCTCAACCAGACGGTCCGTCAATTCATCCGCACTCATTTCCGGTTGTAGATCATAAGTTGCAACCGAGGGCGAAGGGATCAGGATGCGATCTTCACACTCAAAGGGATCTTCCTCACCGCCATTAAAAAAGAAGGTGACATGGGCATACTTCTCGGTCTCTGCTATACGCATCTGACGCAGACCATTATTCGCAACATATTCACCAAAGACATTCCGTAGACGTTCAGAAGGAAAGGCAACCGGCACATCAAAGTCGGCCTTATATTCTGTCAAACTGGCAAAACGCCCCAGTTTCGGGACATATTCACGCGTAAAACCATCAAACACCGGTTCAATAAAGGGCCGGGTAATTTGTCTGGCTCGATCAGAACGATAATTCATAAAGATGATGACATCACCATCCTCAACCCGCACCGCTGAACCACCTGCGGGCACAATCGCGGTAGCCTGAACGAACTCATCTGATTCATCACGTTCATAGGCCATTTGCAGAGCCGCAACAGCATTTTCTGCGCGATAAGCAGACTTACCCTGAGTAATCAAATCGTAAGAGGACTTAATTCGTTCCCAGCGATGATCCCGATCCATCGCAAAATAACGACCAATAACAGAGGCAATACAACCCACGCCCAGCTCGGCAAACTTATCATCCATACGCTGCAGGGATTCCTGCGCGCTACGTGGCGCCGTATCACGACCATCCAGAAAGGCATGCATATAGACTTTGTTACAGCCCCGTTTAACCGCTAACTCAGCCATCGCATGAATATGTTCTTCATGACTATGCACCCCGCCCGGCGATAACAGACCAATAAGATGCACCGCCTTATCACTCTCAATTGCCAAATCAACCGCATCGGTCAGGGTTGCATTAGTAAAGAAAGAACCGGTTTTAATCGAACGGCTAACCCGGGTAAACTCCTGGTAGACCACCCGGCCAGCACCCAAATTCAGGTGCCCGACCTCCGAGTTGCCCATCTGATCAGCGGGCAGACCCACCGCCGCACCCGAGGTGCGTATCAAGGTATGCGGATATTGACTCCATAGGCCATCCCATACCGGCTTATTCGCCGCATGAATGGCATTATAGAAAGGGTCTTCGCTATAACCCCAACCGTCCATGATCAACAAAACAACTGGCTTGATATTATTTGGCATAAAATTTCCACGCTAAAGTACAGTATTATTGTATAATGTTTTAATTATAAAGGATATGATAAATCAAACCGCATAAGTTAAATGGTAATACTATGAGTGAAAACACTGATGCAGATCTACTCTCCCAGGCAGAGGATATTGAACGAGCCTCACGTTCGCTCAAGGCTATGTCGCACCCGTTGCGTCTGAGCATCCTGTGTAAACTAGGCGACACAGAATATAGCGTACAGGAAATTGTTACCAAAGTAGGCACCTCGCAAAGCAATATATCTCAACATCTTGCCATCTTGCGTGACAAGGGCATTCTTAATACACGCAAAGAAGCCAATAAGGTCTTTTACCGCATTGGCGATACCCGCACCCTGCAACTCATTGATATGATGCGCCAGGTATTTTGTTCAAGACAACCCTAACCCACTCAATTCAAGAATATAAACTATGGACACTATTCAACTCGGCGAGTTCATTACTAACCACTGGGAACTATCCTTTGCCTTTGCTGTGCTACTTGGCATGCTGATCCTGGGTGAAATACAACACAAGACCCGTGGCTTTCCGGACATCAGCCCTCAGCAATTGATTCAGCTGAGCAATGAACAGGATATCACTCTGCTGGACGTGCGCAACGCCGATGAACTCAAAAATGGCTCACTGCAAGACGACACTCACATCCCGCTACCCGAACTCAATACACGCCATAGTGAACTGAGCCCTGACAAGACAGTCATCGTCTATTGTCGTAGCGGTCATCGTTCAGCAAAGGCCTGCAATCTATTAAAAAAACTGGGCTTTAACGACTTAAAGAATCTAAATGGTGGGTTCATGGCATGGCAAAATGCCAACCTACCCATCAACAAAGCATAATTACTTCACAAATATACAGGGACTCGACATGGCTGATAGCGAAAATACAAAAAGATTTGAATTGCAAAAAATCTACTTAAAGGATGCCTCCTTCGAGGCCCCGAACACACCAGGCATCTTTGCCAAGGAGTGGAAACCTAATCTCAATATGCAACTTAATAGCGAGGTTAAAAAAGGGGATAATGATCTATTTGAAGTTATGCTGTCACTCACTGTTACCGCCAAGGTCGGAGATAGTGATGAGACCGCCTATCTTGCCGAGGTACAACAAGCAGGGCTATTTCTGGTCAAGGGTTTTTCTGATGAAGAACTAGGCCCCATGCTCGGTAGCTATGCGCCCAGCCTGATTTACCCCTATGCCTCAGAGGCGGCTGCCAGCATGGTGTCCAAGGGCGGATTTACCCAATTATTGCTTTCCCCTCTAAATTTTGAGGCCTTATACGCACAGAAAACACAACAGATGGCTGCCCAGCAACAAGCAGCCACTGACGGTGATAACGAGACCCCGGAAGTCACCCATTAAATCCGGAATGCCCCTGGTATAATGGCATCACATCACCCAATCGCTGTTCATGGTGCCGGTTCATGGGGCACCGCGCTCGCTATTCTGCTAGCACAAAATGGGCATGATGTACGCCTTTGGGGGCATAAACCAGAGTTTTTACAGCAATTAGAGAAAGATCGCTGCAATTCAACCTACCTGCCTGAAATTGCCTTTCCACCCAATCTACAAATTTGTCCAGATATTAAGGACAGCTTACAAGGATCAGCCGACCTGCTCATGGTTGTTCCCAGCCATGCTTTTCGTGGTCAGCTACAAATCTGTGACGGACTATTAAAACCCTCATCCCGACTCATTATTGCGACCAAAGGCCTTGAACAGAATAGCGGCAAGCTATTACATCAGGTGGGTGAAGAAATACTCGGCAAGGATCACCCCATCGCCATATTATCAGGCCCCACTTTTGCCAGAGAGGTTGCTAGCGGGCTACCAACAGCGGTTGCAATTGCGTCTAATTCCTCCGAAACCGCCGCTAACGTTGCACAATTACTGCATAACAAGTCATTACGCGCCTACACTACCAATGATGTTATTGGCGTTCAGCTCGGTGGCGCATTAAAGAATGTTCTCGCCATTGCCGCCGGTATCTCCGATGGTCTTGGTCTGGGTGCCAACAGTCGTGCCGCACTCATCACCCGTGGACTAGCCGAGCTCATCCGACTCGGCACCGCACTTGGTGGAAAACAGGAGACCTTTATGGGGCTTGCCGGTGTCGGCGATCTTATCCTGACCTGCACCGATAACCAAAGCCGTAACCGAAAACTGGGCATGGCTCTTGGTCAGGGATACAGCAAGGATGAGGCCATTGCATCCATCGGACAAGTTGTTGAGGGCGCCAACACCACCAAAGAGATGATGAAGCTGGCTAAAAAATTACAGATTGAACTCCCCATTACCGAACAGGTCTACCGTGTTCTTTATGAGAATATAGCACCACAAGCAGCCGCCCGAGCCCTGCTCGGACGCGAACGCAAGCCCGAACTCGGCTAAACCTCCCCCCCAAACCCTTGCTGTCGCCAGGCCTCATAAACAACAACGGCAACTGTGTTCGATAGATTCAAGCTCCGGCTATTCGCCTGCATCGGCACCCGTATCACCTGATTTTCTGGCAAAGAGTCTAATACCTCGGCAGGCAGACCACGGGTCTCCGGACCAAATAACAAGGCATCACCCTCAGCAAAATCAACCTTATGATAAGACTGCGCTCCCTTGGTTGAACAAGCATAAACCCGCGTGACTGGTATCTGCTGCAAACAATCCTGCAAACTATCATATTCCTTCATCACCGCAGCATCTCGATAATCCAGACCGGCACGGCGTAAACTACGATCATCCACCGAAAAACCCAGCGGGTGGATTAGATGTAATTGACAACCCGTGTTGGCACAAAGGCGCATAATATTACCTGTATTAGGTGGGATCTCTGGTTGATATAAAATAATATGAAACATATCGCTACACCTTAAGGTATTATCTAAATGAATTAATCAATAAGCTATGATGAGCCATGCCAACTGATAAAAATCCATTAATAACTGACTTTTGCGGCCTCACTCTAAACTCGCCACAGGTACTACTCTCTGGCTGTGTTGGATTTGGAGAAGAATACACGCGTATTGCTGGTTTTTCCAATAACGATGTCGGTGCCGTCTGCCTCAAGGGTACAACCCTGGAACCCCGGCTGGGCAACCCGCCACACCGTATCTATGAAACACCAATGGGCATGATTAACGCCATTGGCCTGCAAAATCCGGGAGCGGATCACGTTATCAACCAAATCCTTCCTGACCTCGATTTTTCTGAAACCCGCTTTATCGCTAATGTAGCAGGCTCGACCATTGAGGAATATGCTGAAATCTGTCAGCGCTTTGATGATTCGCCCGTCGATGCCATTGAAATCAATATCTCCTGCCCGAACGTCAAGGAAGGGGGGGTGGCCTTCGGCAATAACGTGGAGATGTCTGCCAACGTAGTGGCTGCCTGTCGCAAGGCAACCAGCAAACCACTGATCACCAAACTATCGCCCAATCAAACCGATATTGCCGAAAATGCCCGGCGCTGTATTGAAGCCGGCACCGATGCCTTTGCTGCCATCAATACCCTGATGGGCATGGCAATTGATATTGAAAATCGAAAACCTATTATTGGCAACAATCAGGGCGGTCTTTCCGGGCCAGCAATTAAACCGATTGCTCTGTTAAAAGTGCACCAGGTCTATCAAGTCTGCAAGGTACACAATATCCCCATTATCGGCCAAGGCGGCATCAATAGTGCAGAAGACGCACTGGAATTTATTATTGCCGGTGCAACAACAGTTGGTATTGGCACAGCTCTATTCTATGACCCGCTGATCTGTAAAAAGATCAATCAAGGTTTGATTGATTACCTGCAACGTCATCAACTGAGCAATCTGTCTGAACTGAGAGGAAGCCTGCAATTAAACTAATTGCATTAAGACTTAAATGAATGTGTTATGCTCACAACAGCATGGAAAATAAGATAAAACTAATTAAATATAGCGCATCCATTTTATCAATCACCCTGATTTTTACATTCATAGGGTCAAGCCACGGTCTCCAGGCAAAACTAAAAGATCCGACGCTTCCAACCCATACCCTGGCCGTTCAAAAAACCGATCAACAGCAATGGATACTCAATTCCATACTACACGCCCCCCAACGACGCATTGCCATTATTAATGGCAAGAGCCTTACCACAGGCGATACGATTAATAATGCTCAAATCATCGCTATTAACAAAGACACTGTAAAACTGGGTAGCAATAAAAAAGCCATTATACTGACCCTGAAATCCAGAAAAATAAAAGAACCTCGTTAATGAATATATCCTCTATACAGATGACACCCGTTACTAGCAAATATTTTTTACAACTGATCATATTGTTTGCTCTGCTCAACCTGTATGCCTGTCATCCCGCTCATCAGGTTCGCCCCAAACAAAATATGGAGACAGTCCATGCCGCCGTTAAAGAACCTAATCAAAACAAAAAAAACATAGTACCACCTACTCTACCACCGGCTGATATCACACAGGCTCTATTACCAAGCTACCCTGTTTCTAGTCACAAAAAATCCACTATAAATACCGAACCACGCTTTAATGTAATAACCGACAATGTACCTGCCAAGGCCTTTTTTATGAGTCTGGTAAAAGACACCCCTTATAATATGGTGGTTCACCCAGGCATTAAAGGTAATATTAGCCTGACCCTGAAAAATGTCACCCTGAACGAGACCATGAAAATGGTACGCAGCGTATACGGTTATGAATTTATGAAAATAACCAACGGCTATGAGGTGCTGTCAAATAAATTGATAACCCGTATCTTCAATATCAATTATCTGAATATTAATCGTAGTGGCAACTCAAAGATTCAGGTTAGCTCGGGACAGGTCTCAAAAACCACCACCACTGGATCAGATACCGATACAAACAACAACAATAATGAAACTCTGGCATCCTCCAGTGTATCTGGTAGCGAACTCAATACAAGTTCTGATTCTGACTTCTGGCCTGAACTTGAACAATCTCTAAAGACAATCATTGGTGAAGACAAAGACAAAAGAGTCATTGTTAACCCGTTATCCGGTATTGTAATGGTGCATGCCACGCCTTCCGAGATCAGAAAGATCGCAGACTTTCTGGAGATGACACAATCGATCATACAACGACAGGTCATTCTTGAAGCCAAGATTATTGAGGTTGCACTCAATGATGGCTATCAATCGGGCATTAACTGGGCAGCCCTCAATAGTGGTGGTAGCATCACCGCAGCACAAGTTGGTGGTGGCACCCTGTTAAGCAGTAGCACCACCCCGTCTATCGCCGGAAATAATGGTATCCTTGATCCCAATAATTACACACCTATACAGGGTACGACTGCCGCTGCCTTTGGTGGCATGTTTTCTCTGGCGGTTAACTTTGACCGCTTTAATGCCTTTATTGAATTACTGGGCACACAAGGGGATGTACACATTCTATCCAGCCCACGCATATCAACCATCAACAATCAAAAGGCCATTATCAAGGTCGGCTCTGATGAATTTTTTGTTACCGATATTGAGAGTCGTACCACCACCACAACAGCGGCAACCCAGGATCAAACAGTTGATGTTGAGCTGACCCCGTTCTTTTCAGGTGTTGCCCTCGATGTTATTCCACAAATTGATGAAAATGGTAGCATCATCCTACACATTCATCCGACCGTTAGTGAAGTTATTGAAAAAACCAAGCAGATTAATATTACTGCCAACAACACCATGAGCGTACCCCTTGCCTTTAGTTCAATCCGTGAATCTGATAGCATCATTCGCGCACAGAGTGGTCAAATTATCGCCATTGGCGGCCTGATGAAAACCAGCATAAGCAGCAATGATGCGGGTATCCCTGGTCTTCGTTCTATCCCGCTTATCGGCAACCTGTTCTCCCATAAAAAAGAAAGCACCCGAAAAAGTGAATTGGTTATCTTGATACGCCCGATTGTTGTCAATAATGATTATGCCTGGCAAAAATGGATTAAAAAATCCTATCCCCTACTCCATGAAAAGTAATCAACAATGTATCTAAAACATTTTTCATTACAGGAACTACCCTTCAGTATCACACCGGATACCAGCTTCCTGTTTAAAGACAACAATCATCAAGAGGCTCTCAATACCATCTTGATCGCACTGGCGCATGGTGATGGCTTTATAAAAATAACCGGTGAGGTAGGCACAGGAAAAACCATGCTCTGCCGAACCCTGTTAAAAAATATGGCGGATAACTTTATCACTGCCTATATACCGAATCCTTTTTTGCCACCACTGGAACTCTACATTGCACTTGCTGATGAACTCAGCATCGAACACCAGGAAAATATCGGCCTACATAAACTGGTTAAATTGATTACCGAAAAATTGATTGCTCTAATCAAACAGGATAAAAAGGTCGTCCTGCTCATTGATGAGGCTCAGGCACTGCCTGATGACAGTCTGGAGGCCTTGCGTTTAATTACCAATATCGAGACAGAGAAATTCAAATTGATTCAGATTGTACTCTTTGGACAACCCGAACTGAATGAACGCCTGAACCTGAAAAAATTTCGTCAGCTAAAACAACGCATCACCTTTTCCTACACCCTGCAACCACTAGACTACGAAACAGCCACAGGTTATATCTCACACCGACTCACCCATGCGGGATGGAATGGCCCCTCCTGTTTCAAAAAAGATGCCCTGAAATATTTGTTTAATGCCAGCCGAGGCATTCCTCGCCTGCTCAATATTCTGTGCCATAAATCACTAATGGCTGCCTATGGTAAAGGTGATATCAATATCACACGCAAACATGCAAAACTGGCAGTAGACGATACCGAAGATGCCTCATTGCCTGCAAGCCGAATAATTCTGGGCCTTAAACTAATTTTACTGATTGCTGCAGGCGCTATTTTTGCTTACCTGAGTTACTCTCTGGTTAATTCATCATGAGTCTTATTAATCAGATGTTAAGCGACCTGGACACTCGACAATCGGCTCAAGAACCCGCCGACATCCCTTTGCCAGGCCTTCATAAAGCACATAACAAGCCCAAACCCCTTTTCAACATAAATCTAGTAGTAGCGGGCACCGTTATTTTTATTGTCACCTTTATATCAATCTACTTCTGGATGGAGACAGAGGCCACGGTACAAAAAACAACAATAACAAAGCCTGTGCTACAAACACCGCCACCGGTACCGAAGCCAGCACTTAGTGTCGTTAAGCCTGTTCCGGAGATTCCGGATCCCCCGTCCCCGTCTATACCGGCTGTTAACAACATTGAAACGATAGCTGTTATTAAGCCTGTCCCAATGCCAGAGCCTAAAATAAAAACCGTCATAACTCCTATTGTTAAAGCGATCAAACCCAAAAAAATAATACCTATCATTACACCATCCACCCTGATCGCTGATGCCAATAACTATGTTGATAAGGGCGATTACAATCAAGCCATCAACACATTGTCCCGCTATCTTGAAGACAACCCTGCTCAACACGATGTACGAGCGACACTGGTTAGCATTTATACACAAAGGGGTGACTATCCAAAGGCTCAATCCGTTCTACTTAATGCGATAAAAAAATGGCCCCAACATCATCACTATGAAATGATGATGGCAAGATTATTACTCGAACAACAACAGGATCAGGATGCCCTGCATATACTACAGGCCTCAACAAATAATAGTGCTGGTTACCATGCCTTTATTGCCGCCATCTACCAACGACTATCTCAACACCGCATGGCGATTCAACATTACAATGTAGCATTGCAATCCATGCCGGATAATGGTCTATGGTGGCTAGGTCTTGGTATATCACAAGAACAACAGGGACAGCGCCAAAAAGCGCTTGCTGCCTTCAACCATGCCAGCAATACAAACAATATTAGTCCACGTATCCTGCAATATATTGATCAGCGTATTGCGGCTCTTCAGCCCATCGATCAGGACATTCATTGAACCATGTTGGGGTTTCTTAAAAAAGAAAAAAGCACCGACCTGATTGGCATCTCCCTGCAACAGAATAATATATGCATGGTATCTCTGTCTGATATCCATCTTGAAAAACCCTGTATTAATTTTGCTACCCATAAAGCCTATCTTTCGCAAAAGGATCAGCAACAAGCACTGCAAGTCCTGATACAAGAACAGGCTCTCACTAATCCTGTCTGCTATACCGTGCTGGAATCAGAAAACTACCAGCTTATTAATATGCAGGCACCTAATCTCCCTGATGATGAATTGCAACAGGCGATGCGCTGGCAAATAAAAAGCATGATCGATTACTCGCCGGATGATGCCGTTATTGATATATTCGACATGCCTAATAAATATAATAATGATGATCAAAAAAAGATGCTCTATGTCGTATCGGCAAAAAAAGAAACCATTGAGGAACGCAGCAACCTTATCAATAATAATAAACTGGCACTTCAAGTCATTGATATCGAGGAACTGGCTCTACGCAATATATGCACATTATTTCCACAACATAAAACCGGCATGATCTATCTGAATATTGAGGCCACTCACAGTACTATTATTATTGTAAAAGAAGGTCTGCTCTATCTTGCGCGCACTCTGAATTTTGGTCTGGACTCCATTAACAACAGCATGGATATCAATCAGAGCAATAATGATTCCCTTAATACCATTATTCTCGAAATACAGCGCTCCACAGATTATTACGAAAGCCACTATGGCCAGGCACCTTGCCAAAATCTATTAATATCTCCTATCAAAATACACAAGCCGGAATTAATAGAGTATCTATCCAGTATTTTAAATATCAATATTATGGCCTTTGACATTAACAAGGTCTTTACTTGCAATACCGCCATTGCCGACGAGGAACAATCCCTATACATTACTGCCATCGGATCTCTACTACGCGATTACTCGCAAGAGACTGAGGCATAGAGGGACTATTGATTATGAAACAACAAATCAATCTGTTCCAGGGTCAGGACAAACAGAATAAAAATCGTTTTTCTCTAACACATATCATCACCCTGTTTGTTGTATCCATAGCCATCAACCTATCCTATTATTTTTATAATGACAGCATCCTTGAGCAAAACCTGGTAGCCCTGCATAAACTGGAGAAACAGGTTGCTAAGCTGAATCAGCTTAAGGATAAACTGCAGCCCTTACAGCAGGGAGATAATGCCAGTATTAGTAAACGACTACAGGTACTGGCGCGTGAAAGAATACAAAAAAACCAAATACTTGATGTCATTACCAAGGCAACATCAGAACAGTATAAAATATCCACTTATATCTATAGTCTTGCCAATAACACCCTATCCGGACTATGGCTCACCAATATATTGATCGACCGTACCCAATCCAGCATAACGTTAACAGGGATTACCCGAAAATCCGAGCTATTACCTGAATTTATACGATTATTATCCACCGATGAGACGCTAAAAAATATTATCTTTCAGAAGATTGATATACAACGTAATGAAGAAGATACCAATTACTCTTTTACCATAAGCACCCATAAATAAGAGCGCTGATGAATAAGCATGAACACTGACAATATAAATAATTCATTTAATAACTTGTCCTTAAGAGAAAAGGTTATTCTCGGCCTGGTCGCCATTATTGCCTCCTACTCTATTATCGATATCGTCCTGACCCAATCTGTTACATCTGAAAACACCCGCGTATTAAATGATATTGAACAACTTAAGAACACCATTATCCTGACCGGAATTGATATTGAATCGGCACAAAATATTACCGGCAAAAATCCTGCTGATAAAAACAGAAAACAGCTCCTCAATTTACAAAATGAGATTGATCAACTGACGCAACAAATCAAGCAAAAGTCCTCTGCTTTTATCAAGGCATCCACCACCCACAAGGCACTGGATTATATTATTAATAATCCACTGGTACCGATCAGGGATCTCACTAAAAAAAATGCCCGACCTCTATTTGAAAATAAAGGCAAAAAAAACGATCAGCTATCCCGTTATCAATACCAGGAGATTAATATCAACTTTAGTTCTGGCTACCTCAATAACCTTGAATACATCTATTATCTTGAAAATAACCCCTGGGGACTCATCATTGATAAACTGATATATGAAAGTAATGAGGCTGGCGGACAGGTAGAAATCAACCTGCATACCATCAGTGTAGGCAGCTTGTAATGCAAAAAAACAATAGTATGCTGGGTGACCTGCTTATAAAAGATGGCCTTATTACCCAGGAGCAACTGGATGCTGCCATCCATGAACAGGAGATCAGCGGTCTTAAGCTGGGACATATCCTTATCAATCTTAATTTGATTAACAGTCAAACCCTGCAAACCTATCTGGATAAGCAAACAAGTAAACAAAAAAAGATTCGTGTTGGTGACCTGTTAGTTAATGAAGGTCTGATTAACCAAACAGACCTGCAGAATGCCTTGAGTGAACAGAAAAAAAGCGGGCACAAACTCGGTCAAGTTCTGATTAATATGCAACTCATCACCGAAGAACAAATGCTAACTGTTCTTTCCGAGCATCTGCATATCCCACTAATTAACCTCAGACACTATCAATACAGTAAGGATATTGTAAAACTTATTCCTGAGATGATCGCCCGACGTTTTCGATCCATTCCATTGGCAAAAGGCGAAGATGGCATCCTCATTGGCATGGCTGATCCCACCGATATCTTTGCCTATGATCAACTGTCTCTGCTCCTCAAACAACCGATACAACTTGCGATTGTCTCCGAGACAGAGATTATTCAGGTCATTGACCAGATCTACCGCAAGACCGGAGAGATCACCAGTTATGCCGAGATCCTGGGTGAGGAACTGGCCGATGCCAATCTGGATCTGGAACAGATCATACATGCCGATATGGCTGTTGATGCACCCGTTGTTCACCTGTTGCAGTCTCTGTTCGAGGATGCGGTACAGATGAACGCCTCGGATATTCATATTGAACCCGATGAAAAGGTATTACGCATACGCCAGCGTATTGATGGCATCCTACATGAACAAATCATGGATGAGGTTAAGATTGCCCCGGCACTGGTCTCTCGTTTAAAACTAATGTCAGGCCTGAATATATCAGAAAAAAGGCAACCTCAGGATGGACGCTTTAACATCAAGATACAAAAAAACAATATCGATGTGCGCCTGTCAACCATGCCGATACAATTTGGTGAATCGGTCGTCATGCGCTTGCTGAACCAGTCAACCGGGCAGCTAGCCATTGATGACCTGGGTATGCCCGATGCCATACTCCAGCAATTCAAACGCCTGCTAAAATTTCCACACGGCATGATACTGGTGACCGGCCCTACTGGAAGTGGCAAAACCACAACCCTTTATTCTGCACTCAGCCATGTCAATGATCCCCATAAGAAGATCATCACGGTTGAAGACCCGGTTGAATACCGCCTGCCGCGGATCAACCAGGTACAAGTCAACCCAAAGATTAATCTGACCTTCAGCAAGGTATTGCGTACTGCACTGCGTCAAGACCCCGATATCATCCTGATTGGTGAGATCCGCGATGCCGAGACTGCCGAAATTGGCCTGCGTGCCTCCATTACCGGACACCTGGTCTTATCCTCACTGCATACCAATAGTGCCATTGCTACTGTAAATCGTCTACTGGATATGGGTTCCAAAGGCTACCTGCTGGCTTCTGCTCTTGTTGGCATTATCTCGCAACGCCTGATCCGCAAAGTCTGTAGCGGCTGTGCCAAAGATCATAATCTATCCGAACAAGACAAAATCTTCATATCAGCCATTACAAATAATAATGAACAGCACTATAGCTATAAAAAAGGCCATGGCTGTAATATCTGTAATCACTCCGGTTACCATGGTCGTATTGGTGTGTATGAATTTCTGGAGATTGATGCCTCCATGCTACAGGCGATCACCCATGAGGACACCCACAATTTTGCCGAGACGGCCAAAAAATCCAACAACTTTCACCCATTACATCTCTGTGCGCTGAAGTATGCCCAACAAGGCATTACCAGCATTGATGAGGTGATACGTATCGCTGGCGATATCTCGGCCAATGATCTTGTTTAGGGATATTCTGATTAATGCCTAATTTCATCTACAAAGGCCGTAACCTTTCCGGGCACCCGGTCGAGGGGATAATCAATGCCGATAATAAAGATCAGGTTGCCAGCCAGTTAATTAATAATGGTGTGACACCTATTGATATCACCCAACAGACGATGACGACTCAGCCCGATATCCTCAAGAATCTATTGGCAAAGATGAATGAAAAGGAGCCCGGTACAGATGAACTTATCCTGTTCTCGCGACAGAGTTACAGCCTGCTAAAATCCGGCTTACCCATTGTACGCGCCTTTAAGGGTCTAGCCGAACTTGCTACTAACCCGGTATTTGCAAAGTCACTCAATGGTGTGGTCGATGGACTGGAATCCGGTCGACCGCTGTCTTCTGCAATGTCGACCTATCCAAAGACCTTCCCGGCTATCTTTGTCAATATGATCAAGGTGGGTGAAGAGACGGGTAATCTTGATGAAGCCTTCAATCAACTCTCGGAATACCTGCAACGTGAAAAAGATACCATGAACCGTATCAAAGATGCACTGCGTTATCCCAGTATGGTCTTTATTGCCATTTTCGCAGCGCTCTTTATTATTAATATCTTTGTCATTCCAACCTTCAGTGATATCTTCAAGGCGTTTGATAGTGAGCTCCCCCTGCCAACACAGATATTGATCACCATCTCCAACTTTACCCTCAATTTCTGGCCCTACATCCTGCTAGGCATTACCCTCCTGTTTTTTTCTGTACGCCGCTATATCAATAGCAAACAAGGGCGTTATCAATGGGACTACTACAAACTCCGCTTACCCATTGTTGGCAGCATTATTCTCCGCGCCACCTTGAGCCGACTGATGCGTGCCTTTTCCATGGCGATGTCATCCGGCGTACCTATTCTGCAAGCACTGAACACCATTGCCCTGTCTGCCGATAATGACTATATTGCCGCTAAAATGCGCTATATTCGAGAAGGCATTGAGCGTGGAGACAGCCTCACCCGCAGTGCCACTGCTGCCAATATATTCACCCCACTGGTCTTGCAGATGATGGCTGTTGGAGAGGAATCCGGTACCGTTGATCAACTCATGCTGGAGGTCGCTGATTTTTACGACCGCGAGGTGGACTATGAACTCAAGGGACTCAGTGCTGCCATTGAACCCATCCTGATTGTCTTCATTGGTGGATTAGTATTAATGCTGGCACTCGGCATCTTCCTGCCGATGTGGGATCTGGGTTCTGCGGCAATGAATCATTAAAGACCCAACGTAAAAGGCCCGCATGATGCGGGCCTTTTAAATCGATCTTGATGCGACTAACTAGGTTATACCATGACCAATAAAGGTGGCTGTCTGAGACTGCTCACCCGTTACCGTACAGGTTGCCGTTGCATTATTAGCAATCGCTGAAGAGGTAATAGTATATTTTACATCCAGTCCTCCATCCAGGGCACTCGAAAGACTAGTACAATTTGTCACGGTAACTCCTATTGAAGGATTCAAGGTTCGTGCTGCCTTATTTAAAGCTGATGCGGCAGCTAATGATCCGGCAACACCTTTAACAGCACCCAGAGCGGCATCTGTACGCATATCAATAAACTTGGGAATTGCTGTCGCTGCCAGGATACCCAAAATCAGGATCACCATAACCAGTTCGATCAAGGTAAAGCCCTGCTGCTTTATATATCTTGCTTGATTCATATAATCTCTCCGAAAAGCTGTTTTTTAATTAATATCCTGAGACATAACGTCCCCCATCACGATACCTTGAGCGTTTTTAAAATATTAATCAATATAATCACAATATTGGCATACAATCATGATGCGGTTTATGATTAGATCATTATGCTGTCACCCGCGCACAAACAAAATGCCTTTACCCTGATCGAGATGGTCATGGTAATCACCTTGATCAGCATCCTCGCTGTCACAGCGGTAGCTCGCTGGCCGGATAGCATCACCATACAACCCTTGGCACGACAACTGGCCCAGGATATTCGCTATACACAAACCATGGCGCTTAGTCGCTCCAGCAATATACAGATTGCCAGCACCTCATCCAGCCAATATACCATTAGTGACTCCGGTGGAACCCTGTCCAGCCATATCCTTGACGGAGCCAGTGTCACCAGCTTTAGTATAAGTTTTGATTCTATAGGTGCACCCTCGGGAAGTAATCAAGCCACCGTATCAGGTAATGGAGTAAGCTATATTATCTTTATCGAGGCGGAAACTGGCATGGTCAGCGGGCCATGAATAAACATAATAGCGGCTTTTCCCTGATTGAACTGATTATTGCCATTGTCCTGTTAAGTATGATTGGCTCGGTGACCGCTCTTATCTATACCACCACCCTGGGTAAGGCTCACCTGCCACGAAAGATGATGCAGGCAGAATTTCTGTCGTTAGAACGTATCGAACAAGCATGGGCCAACACCTATAGTGACTCTCTGGGTTATGCCAGTATTATTGATGACAATGAAGGTGCGCTAACGACCATTGGCTATGCCGATTTCTCCCGTAATATGAGCGTGCTAACCATTGCTGCAGGTGTTACCCCCTGCCCGACCTTTGCTAATGAGTGCAAGCAACTCAGCGTTGTTGTTACCGACAGCAATACCAGTGATTCCCTGGCTCAATCCACTGCCCTGATTATCCAATAAAGAATGCAACCAACCCCCCACAACAATAAATCCTCCGGTTTCTCTCTGATCGAGATGGTTATTGTTATCGTAATCCTGGGAATTATCTCTGCCATATTTGCCCAGGTACTCGGCCAGCAACTCAAGGCAGCTCTCGTCTCTGCTGAATTATCTGAACTCACACCACAGGCACGCCTACCCATGGAGCGTCTAGCACGGGAATTACGCAACGCCCAGGATAGCCAGGTGGTGATTACATCAAGCACCAGCATCCGTTTCAAGATGCTGGGTAGTAGTCCAATACCGACCGTTGAATATCGCCTCAATGGCACAAGCCTGGAAAGAAAATCAAGCGCAGGAGATAGTAACTGGCACCCTATCGCACGGAATGCCTCGCAGAACAATGGCAATGCCATCTTCACACTATTGAATGATGCCAGCAGTGACGGGCTCTGTGCACAAACCATTATAGAATACAAAATAACCTCAGCCAGTGGTATCGAACTGCCACTACGAAGCAGTATTTACCTGCGTAACTATAACTGCACATAAATCGCTTTAGTCTGTAAAAAACAGACCGATACCCTGCTAGGCTTGAAATACAATATTATGAAGAGATACCACATGAAACTAAAATCCCGCCAGTCCGGTGTTAGCCTCATTGCGGTTATTGCTATCATTATCGTTCTCAGTGTTATTGGATCCGTCGTAGGCAAACTCTACGTCGGTGATGTCGCGCTCTCTACTGAACACCGCTCATCAGATAATGCATTTTTATTAGCAGAGGCGGGGCTGCAAGCCGGTAAGTCGCAAGTATCCAATAATTGTGACAACCCCTACACTGCTGCCGTCACAACCACTATGGCAGGCAAGGGTGATTTCTCCTATACCATTACCGACACCAATCCTGCAGTAACACGAAACTATCTCATTACCGCCAGTGGTTATGACCCCGATATTGCCAGCGCTAATTATACACGGACAATACAAACAACCGTTGTGTGCTCACCCAGTGCCGATAATAGCTACAGCTCCCTACCTGTCTTTGGTGCAAATGGAGTCACCGCAATACATCACTCAGGCATGATGACAAACAAGGCGAGTATTAATCAGCTTGATATTTATAATAATGGTCTATGCTCCGAGGGAGGGGGTGGTGGCATGATGGGGGGTGGTGGCATGAT
>JAADJB010000044.1 GCA_013151035.1 Gammaproteobacteria bacterium | reverse complement strand
AGTTGGTTTTCACTGGTATATCGAATCATGATGGTGCACGCTTTTTGGGGTGATATCGTTAGTTTTCGTGCATCTATTATACATGATTTAATTCTATCATGTTGTTTTTATAAGGGTATTTTCTTTCTTAGGAGACTCTAAATATATCTCAAAGAATATTGATGGTGCATATTTAGATGCTGATATTCACGGCAATGATCCTATCGAAGGTGCAGAGCGTGTAAGATCCTGGGCATCAGTACACAGCATTCGACAGTTCCAACAATTCGGTGGTGTACCAGTAACTCTGTGGCGTGAACTCAGGCGTTTAAAATCAGCGCCAGGGGGAATCATTGAAGAAGCCAGAAAAATGGCAGACTGTGGAGATTGGCAAGGCTTCGTTATGGTTCTAGGCGGCGTATCACAAAATAAAAAAATATACCCATTTCTATTCTTACAAAGTGGGATGATGAACCAGGTCTATACGATGAAGCTAAAGGCAATCAGATTATTGGTGTAACGGATGGTGTTGTTGATGTAGAAACCAGACTGCATACCTGGATTATCACTCCGAACAAAACAATTGAGCCACTAAGAGAGAGTTGCAGGGCGCCAGCCCTGTGACCTGTCTTAGTGGCAACTTGGAGTTCTGTTAATAACTGTACGCTTCACCAATTATTTTATTCACACAGTACTATGAAACGCAGCCAACCTATTTTTTAGAATCCTCAATTGCAGAAACTATCTCTTGAGAAAACCTCACACAATCATTAAAGCTAACTGGGTATGAATCTTGAGCAGCTGCGGCGGCAACTTCTTCAGGTCTAAATCTATAACACCCTATTTTTTCACGCTGTTCAATAATATATGAGTGATCATTACCTAACTCTTCAGAAAGTAGAGTCAATATATAATCCTGCCACTGAGCATCCGAATCTCGACTTTCCCATGTTTCAAGATCTATTAATATATGCCCCTGCGCTGAAAAAATTTCCATAATAAATGAAGCACAAGTCAAACCATCTGATAGCTTTTTAGGAACCCACTTTCCTGTCGAATGCTCAAACCCATGACCAACCAGGTCAATACCATAATTAATTCTATCCCTACCATTCACATCAATAACTAACTGACAAAATGCTGCAAGAGAAGATTTACTATAAGGGTCTAGCCCACAATGAAGCCATAAATACTTTGGCTTATCACTCGCGATTTGGTTTAGAAGAAGACGATTCCATCCAAGATGTAGAATTTGCACTGATTGTTCTTCACTAATCTTATAAAGTATTCCAATATGATTCTGGGCCTCACTAACATCAGTAATAGCTATTCCAATATGCTCAATATTATCGAACGAATTATCCTTATGAGCGTATATATCCATACTAAATGTTAATCAATATTCTATTTTAATAATCCGGATAATATTTTATCGGCATTTAGACTACGTGACGTTATTATGTCTTTAGATCTTAATACCGCACCTTCCCAATTGCCAATAACACCTCTAGCTGGAGATGTAAGACGGAGCATTCCTACTAAAATTAATGTTGGGCAACGCTCCAATTCAAGAATATCAAAAAAATTTTCACATGCACCATATCTTTTTTCTCTTAAGAAACGATTTATGTTGCTATAAAGTTCATTTAGGTCTTTAGGGTTTTTGCTATCAAAAGCAATATCATAAATTGCACCAACCCATGCAAACTCATCAACCTCGCGTGCAGCCATCGACAATTTTAATTCAAGGCGTATATTACTAATAGATTCCTTTAAAAAACGACCTGTTTCGTAAATAATCCCTGCATTTTGATTATAGAACTCTGCTATAGAATAGAATCCAGAATCTGATGTTACAGATGTATCTACAAGATTCCAGTCACTTTGAATTTCACTATGCTCCCTAATAATAACTTTAATAGTATTATGGGATTCTAAATGACCATGAGCAGCAAATAGTGAGGGTATATCAGTCTGGGGTTTCTGGTTCCATTGATTCGTGGAGAGATTGGGTAATACACCAGCGAAATAATCTTCCTGATTTTCTATTGAAGGTTGATAGTATGTCATTTGTATTCCCTATTTCGGTTGGAGCATCCACAAAAAAATCAGCATCAATGAGATAACATTGCTCACTTGTTTCTTTGTTTACCACCAGGCCATGTTGAACATGGGCATATTCCTTTTTACCATTATTTAGTGCGACGACGAATCTTCCATTAACTTCATTAGTCAAATCATCATGAATATCTTCATTACCTAAAACACCAACTACTGCTGGGTTAAGCAATTCATTCCAAGGCTTATCGTCAAGACCTAGTATTGATCTTTTAATAATATCTTTATATCGTAATCCTATTCTCGAATAAAACTTAGGCCGATATATTTCTTGAAGGGCATCAATTAACAAACCTAATCGTCCACTAAATTCTTCCCACTGAGTATATTTTAAAGTCTGAAGTGTAAGAGTATCACTAGCTAAAATAACTTTCCAAACCCCATCTTCAGTTGAAAACTCATAAATCGGTTTAGTCTGCTTCTTCACAATACCATCATCAGTACTAACTTCAACTGTGAGACTTTCTTTTTCTTCTAGGCTTGGATAATTTTCGTAGATAGCCTCTTGAAAGGCAGTTGGTTTCTCACTCTCTATACGTAACAATGTCGAGAACTGAACTTGGCACAGAACTTCAACAAGAGGATTTTTTTTATAAATGATTCGTGGTGAGTCAGGAAACGGCATATGTTGGACTATTCATTCCATTAGAATTATTTAAAGTTAGAGTGTAGTCAATTAGCATCCTCAATACAATAACAGAAAAGGGATATAGCTACTCAAAACCAAGCTAATTGCTAATAGTATGGCATTCTCTACTTAATGTCTACATGGCGTCTACATACCTTTGGGAACAAAAAATCCTCGCAACGAAAATGCTGTAAGGCTTTGATTTATTTGGTGGGCCCACCTGGACTCGAACCAGGGACAAAGGGATTATGAGTCCCCTGCTCTAACCAACTGAGCTATGGGCCCTTGGAAAAATTAATTATCCCCTTCCAGGAAACTGCTCAGGTGCGATGAACGCGTGGGATGTCTCAGCTTGCGTAGCGCCTTGGCTTCGATCTGGCGAATACGTTCACGCGTGACATCAAACTGTTTGCCTACTTCTTCCAGCGTATGATCGGTATTCATATCAATACCAAAACGCATCCGCAATACCTTGGCTTCGCGTGGGGTCAGGCCGGATAATACGGACTGGGTTGCCTCGCGTAGACCGGCGGTGGCGGCGGATTCGACGGGTGACATAATATTGAGGTCTTCAATAAAGTCGCCTAGATGTGAATCTTCGTCATCACCAATCGGTGTCTCCATGGAGATCGGCTCTTTGGCAATCTTCAGCACCTTACGCACTTTGTCTTCTGGCATCATCATGCGTTCTGCCAGCTCTTCGGGTGTGGCTTCGCGTCCAATCTCTTGCAACATCTGACGTGAGACTCGATTCAACTTATTAATCGTCTCAATCATGTGTACCGGAATACGAATAGTGCGCGCCTGATCGGCAATCGAACGGGTAATCGCCTGACGAATCCACCAGGTGGCGTAGGTTGAGAATTTGTAACCACGACGATATTCGAACTTGTCGACGGCCTTCATCAAACCAATGTTACCTTCCTGAATCAGATCCAGGAATTGCAGACCACGGTTGGTATATTTCTTGGCAATGGAGATAACCAATCGCAGGTTGGCCTCGACCATTTCTTTCTTGGCACGACGAGACTTGGCATCACCAATTGACATGCGACGATTAATATCGCGGATCTCACTAATCGGCAAACCACTACCGTTCTCAATACGCATCAATTTTTTCTGTGCGCGCATGATCTCGACACGATTTTCTTCCAGCACGGCTGAATAGTCGTAATCACCCTTGATCTGCTCGTCCAGCCAGTCAGGATTGGTCTCATTATCTGGGAAGCTGGTGATAAATGCCTTACGTGGCATATGCGCACTTTCAACACAGATATCCATGATGATACGTTCCTGCGCACGAATACGATCAATCGCATTACGCAGTATCATCATCAATGAATCGAGTAAACGAGGTAATAGCTTCAGCTCCAGGAACTGGTCTGCCAATTGTCCGCGTAGCTTGAGCAGACGCGCATCATTCTTCTTGGGTTTGGTCAGCGCATCCATCACCTGCTTGTACAACTTGCCGATCAACTTCATACGGGCAGCCGCTTCTTCAGGATCAGGCCCGGTATCTACTACGGCCTCTTCCTCATCATCGTCGTTCTTATTGTCAGACGTATCACCACCCTTGGTAACCGGGCTAGCAATTTCTTCTTCCGGTGCATTGGGATCAATAAAACTAACAACCACATCGGTCAGACGACCCTCGTCCCTAATAATACGATCATATTCATCCAACAGGGCTGAAATAGCGGCTGGGAACTGAGCCAATGCGGCAACCATCTGACGCTGGCCATCTTCAATCCGTTTGGCGATGACAATCTCACCCTCACGGGTCAGCAGCTCAACGGTGCCCATTTCACGCATATACATACGCACGGGATCGGTAGTACGACCAAACTCTCCATCAACAGTTGCCAATGCGGCTGCGGCCTCTTCTGCGGCAGCCTCATCTGTCACCGAGGCGCGGGTCAACATCAAGGTATCGGCATCCGGTGCTGTCTCATGCACGGCAATACCCATATCGTTAATCATGGTAACGATACTTTCGATCTGATCGGACTCGACAATACCATCAGGCAGGTGGTCGTTGACCTCAGCATAGGTCAGATAACCCTGCTCTTTGCCCTTGGTAATCAAGGCCTTAATTTGTGATTCCTGGTTTTGATTCATCATAATATATTTAGATTAGCCGCCAGTCTGGGCGCTAAAAAAAGCGCATAAAGTCCAGGGAGCTCTCTATTAACTTATAAACCAGAAATAGCATACAGTTAATTTAGAATTTCCCTAGATCCAAAACGACCATTTTAGCGCAATTTATGGCCTTGTACCAGTAATTAGAGAGTCATCAATCAATAAAGTTCGCATTAATACCGCTCACCCCTGACCATAACCCCCGATCAGACGACTGAACTCCGCCTTTTCTTCATCGCTTAACCCACTCAGTGGGCGTGCTGAAAGCACTGCCAAACGTTGTTCGCGCTGCACCTCGGCATCCAGCGCCAATAGATGACTCAGGCTATCGCTAAATTCGGCCTGCAGACCCTCTTCTGGCAAATCCAGCGACTCGATAGCCAGTTTTTGCAAATGCCGCCCGGCATCCTCATTACGCCAGTGTTCCAGAATCATCCCGGTACTCGCCTGCGGCTGTTGCTGCAAATATTCCAGCACCGCAACCAATAACTCGACACCCCGTTGCTGCACACAACGAATCGACTCCAGATCTTGCACCTGTTGCACCAGTAACGGATATTGAAGCAGTAAGGCAATTAACCGTCGAACCGGGCTAACCCGCTGATCAATAGTGGCGGCAGGCATCCGCATTGTCTGCCGATCTTCTTTACCCACCATACTCCCGAGCGCACCGGAACCCATGTGCGATAATTCCTCTAACCGAGCCACCATCATCTGCTGAAACACACCGGCGGGTAATTGCGCAATCAACGGACGCGCTAATTCCACCATACGCGCCCGACCATCCATGCTATCAACATCCACCTGTGAGGCGAGTTCGGCAAACAGGAATTCCGACAACGGCATGGATGCCTCTAACTGCCGCATAAAACCATCCCGACCCGCGCTACGCACCATGCTATCGGGGTCTTCACCATCCGGCAGAAACAGGAATCGCGCCTGTCGACCCTCGCGCAATACCGGCAAACAATTCTGTAGCGCACGCCAGGCGGCCTCTTTCCCGGCACGATCACCATCAAAACAGAAGATCACCTCGGGTACCACGCGATACATCATCTCCAGATGCTCGGCTGTCGTCGCCGTACCCAGCGTTGCCACCACATTTTGAATCTCAAACTGTGCCAGTGCCACCACATCCATATAGCCCTCAACCACCAGCAGGCGATCCAGCTTACGCACATTCTTTTTCGCCTCATACAGACCATAAAGCTCGCGTCCCTTATGGAATAACGGGGTCTCGGGCGAGTTCAGATATTTGGGCGTATCATCACCTAGCACTCGACCACCAAAGCCAATAACCCGACCGCGCCGATCATGAATAGGGAACATCACCCGGGCACGAAAACGATCATAATAACCACCCTCATCCTTAGTAATTAATAAACCCAATTCTGCCAACTTCTGAATACGCTGCTGACTGGTTCCCAGTGCTTTCAACAAATTATCCCAACCGGGTGGCGCATAACCGATACCGAACATCTGGCTGATTTCACCGGAAAGCCCGCGCCCCTTAAGGTAATCAATCACCTCCGCAGCCTGTGCATGTTGACGCAACTGCTGGCGATAAAACACTGCAGCCTCCGCCATCAAGACATAGAGATCACCGGTATCGACATGATTATGATGGGAGATTCCTTGTTCACGCGGCACCTCAATACCGATACTGTGTGCCAACTCCTCCACCGCCTCGACAAAATCCATGTGTTCGTATTCCATTAAAAACCCGAGCGCAGTACCGTTGGCACCACAACCAAAGCAATGATAGAACTGTTTATTCTGGCTTACAGTAAATGAGGGGGTCTTTTCATTATGAAAGGGACAACAGGCTTTGTATTCCTTACCAGCCTTTTTGAGATCGACACGACCACCGACGACCTCCACGATATCAACGCGGTTCACCAGTTCATCAATAAAAGATTGTGGGATCAGACCTGCCATAAGGCAATGATACGGTATGCTTGCAAGTTGCGGTATGTATTGTTGGGTTACGCGATAAAATCGCTAACCCAACCTACAGGAATAAAAAAAGGGAAGATGGATAATTCCCAAAAAACTGTTCAGGCGTTAAGTCGCGCTCTAATCTGCTGACTTACCGCACTCATATCAGCACGACCTTGTAACTGAGGCTTGAGCACACCCATCACCTTGCCCATATCCTTCATGCTAGCCGCACCTGTTTGCTCTATAGCCGCGTCAATCAGACCACCCACTTCATCCTCAGACAACTGAGCGGGCAAATATTGCTGAATAACCCCTGCCTCGAAGTGTTCTTTCTCTGATAGATCATCGCGACCGGCATCATCAAACTGCTTGATTGACTCACGCCGCTGCTTCAACATCTTGTCCAGCACCACCAGCATACGATCATCATCCAGCTCGATACGTTCATCGACCTCGATCTGCTTGACGGCTGCCAGAATCAAACGAATAACACCCAGGCGAGGCTTATCACCCGCGCGCATGGCGTTTTTCATGTCGTCCTGAATTTTTACTCTTAATGTCATACTAATAGACCCTTCAAGCGAAAGGCAATTCTAGTACATACGAACGCGACGGCTAAAGTCACGTGACATCTTCTTCTGATGACGCTTTACAGCGGCTGCACGCTTACGCTTGCGTTCTTGTGTGGGCTTTTCATAAGCCTCACGACGACGTACTTCAGACAGGATACCTGCCTTTTCACAAGACCGCTTAAAACGGCGTAAAGCAACTTCAAAGGGTTCATTTTCCCTGGAGCGAACACTAGGCATATAACAATCTCAACTCAATAATGTGTTTATTCTTCAACCGCGCCCACAAAGGCTACGGGGTAAACGAGTAATTATAATCACTTATTGGCGGGAAAGCAAAAAGTGTTCTTGTGAATACTGCCACTATGCCACCCCTGTTTTTAACAAGCCAACTAATAACAATGACTTACTCTGAAAACCGCAACAACAAGCCGCATTTATGCATCCCCACGCAGAGCGTGGGAACGAGAAACTTCCGTAGGCATTCCCACGCGGAGCGTGGGAACGAGAAACTTCCGTAGGCATTCCCACGCGGAGCGTGGGAACGAGAAAACGAGGGTGCGGAGCGTGGGAACGAGGATGCGTGGTGCAGGCATGGGAATACAGCTCCTGGTTCCCACGCTCTGCGTGGTAACCCATACCTTTATCTCATTCCCATGCTCCGCGAGGGGATGCATACCCGCCTCACCACTGCCGATATACCTCAATCAACCCCTGCCCACCCGAATAATTCCGCGCACTCGAATAGCGCCAATGCTCTGCCAAATCGACATAACCCCGTGTAACTGGATTTTGATGAATATAATCTATTTTCTGTTTTAGAATGTCACCATTCTGAATCCACTCAGGATGAAAACCTTCCTGCCAAAACTGGTATGCCCTGTCGCCCTTATGTGCCTTTTTATAAAAAGCCAGCTGATCAAGAATTGAGCTGACATTATGCTCAGTCAAATATTGAATCAGCCGCCGCGAAGTATAGGATTTAAAACGCGCCAGATCCCTGTCTAGTTGCTCACTTTGCACCACAAGATGAAGATGGTTTTCAAGAATCACATAGGCATAAATTTTCAGGCCTTCTTTCATTAAGTAACGCAATGAATCCAGAATAATGTCTACCGTAGCGGGTCGAGTAAAAACAGGTATCCAGTGCAGTACTGTGCAAGTCACAAAGTGAGGTAATTCAGGATTAACAATTTTATATCGGCTTCTTCCCATAATTTAGTTCCTTCTAATATATGCATTCCCACGCAGAGCATGGGAACGAGGTTTCCTTACCAGCTCCCGCGCCCTGCATGAGAACGAGACCCTTTACTGGTTCCCACGCGGAGCGTGGGAACGAGGCTTCCTTACCAGATCCCGTGTCCTGCGTGAAAACGAGACCCTTTACTGGTTCCCACGCTCTGCGTGGTAACCAAGTGAATATAATACCCAATTAGCTTGTACATTTGAAATAGCATGCGAAAATACCCCCCATGAAGATCCTCGGTATCGAAACCTCCTGTGATGAGACAGGCATCGCCATCTATGACTCAGAACAGGGTCTGCTGTCGCACGTCCTGCACAGCCAGGTCGAGATGCATGCGGAATATGGTGGCGTGGTGCCTGAACTCGCCTCCAGGGATCATATTAAACGGATATTACCACTTATAAAACAATGCCTTAAAGACTCCAGCCTGACACTCAAACAACTGGATGGCATCGCCTACACCGCGGGCCCCGGTCTGATTGGTGCGCTATTGGTCGGCACGGCGGTGGGGCGTAGCCTGGCCTGGGCACTGGATCTGCCTGCCATCGCGGTACACCACATGGAGGGGCATCTGCTGGCACCCATGCTGGAAGACGATGCCCCGGTATTCCCGTTTATTGCCCTGCTGGTATCCGGTGGGCACACCCTGTTGATACAGGTTGAGGCCATTGGTCAATATGAAATCCTCGGTGATACCCTCGATGATGCTGCCGGTGAGGCCTTTGACAAGACCGCCAAGCTACTGGGGCTGGGCTATCCGGGTGGCCCGGCACTGGCAAAACTGGCGCAACAGGGCAACCCCACTCGCTTTCGTTTCCCGCGTCCTATGACTAATCGACCCGGCCTGGACTTCAGTTTTAGCGGCCTGAAAACCTTTGCTGTCAACACCTTACAAAAAACCGAGGCGAGCCCGCAGGATAAGGCCGATATTGCCCGCGCCTTTGAGGATGCGGTAGTCGACACCATGATGATCAAGTGTCGACGTGCGATCCAGCAGACGGGTATTAATCAACTGGTCATTGCCGGTGGTGTGAGTGCTAATCAGGCGTTACGCAAGGGGCTGGAAAAACTGATGCACAAAGAGAATGGGCGTGTATTCTATCCAAGGATGGAATTCTGCACCGATAATGGCGCCATGATTGCCTTTGCTGGCTGCCAACGCTTATTGGCGGGTCAACAAGAAGACCTCGGGTTTCAAGCGCGGGCACGCTGGTCGATTGATGAGCTGGTGGATACTACGACTTAATAGCTATCTCTTTACCACTCAACAGGCGCTGGATATTACTGCGATGCCGCCACAACAACATCAATGCAATAACAATAGATGCCGCCATCAACTCCGGCTCAGGTCTAAACCACCAGACATAAAACGGTGAAGCGACACTGGCAACCAGTGCCGAAAGTGAGGAGATACGAAACAAAAGGGTCATCAACAACCAAGTGGTAATCGTCGCCAGACCCACCCAGCCATACAAGCCGGTCAGCACGCCCAGTGCCGTTGCCACCCCTTTTCCACCCTTGAAGCCAAAATACAGGGGGTATAAATGCCCCAGAAAGGCTGCCAGCATCACTAGCGCCAGGATAGTATTTGACGCACCCAGCCAATGCGCCAACAACATGGGCAACAACCCCTTTGCCATATCGCCCAACAAGGCAATCGCAGCCGTCTTTTTGCTCCCGATACGCAATACATTAGTGGCACCAGGATTCTTCGATCCCTCGGTACGTGGATCGGGCAGCCCCATAGCACGACAAACCAGAATGGCACTGGACACCGAGCCCAGCAGATAGGCAAACACAACAAGACTTATTGATATCATCATGAATGGTATTGAAATACCTGCGCTCGGGCAGGTCAAGCAATAAACGTAAAGAAGACATAAAAAATGTTGGTGATATTTACACTCACCACTTTAGTCCATAAACACAAAAATACAACACAATGAAATATAAGATAAAAATAATCCTGGCACATAAAGTGCATTTGTTCCTCTATCAATAACAAAATCACCTGAAGCCAAGGTCTATGTCGGAGAGACAAAAAATGAAACACACAAACAATGGTCATGTATTAAAATCCCGCATCCTAACATCCATGCTTGCCTCTATCATGGGGCTGGTGTCAGTAAACAGTATCGCAGCCCCTGTAGCATGGGTACTCAATGCTGATGGTAACTGGGAGGATACGGTGAACTGGGACATCGGCGCACTGCCTGGTGCGGCTGATAATGCCACCATTGATGTCGGTGGAGCCACAGTGCGCACCATCACAATGAATTCGAATCAAACAATAGACACCCTTGTCAACCAGGAAGCCTTGAACATTGCCTGGGGCCAGCTAACTCTAAGAGGTGGTATACAATACGGCCCTCTAAACATGGGAACCAATACCAACCTGACCGTTAGTGGCGGCACCTTTGGTGCTAGTGGTGCCAGCAATATTGATGGTGCCAATATCACGGCTGATAATAACGCATCGCTCAATCTTTCTTCCCTCGGCTCCTACACCACAGATACTGGCACAAATAGTAACCGCACATTGCAGGCCATTAATGGTTCAATCCTTAATGTACCGGTTATGACAACAATGGTGGGAGGCGGATTCATTCGCACCTTGTATGTCAAGGCACTCAACGGTAGCAGTGTTAACATGAATGCTCTAACCGATATCACGGGTGGTGCAACAAACTTCAAGGCTGATGGTGCGGGCAGCACAATCAATTTAAGCGCCTTATCAAGCTTCCAGGATACCAATGGCAATCGTGTATCCATTCTGAGCGCCTTTAATGGAGGCACGATTAATGCAGGCTCGCTACTCAATGCGAACGGCATGTACATCACAGTGGATGGCGCTACCTCTACGGTCGATAGCAGCAATATCACTGATTTAACTAATGGCACCGTTACCGTTCGCAACGGTGGCAATACGGCACTAAGCAATCTTGTTAACGCAACCGGATCATCCTTTCTGGTCAGCGATGGCGTTACCCTGGATGTCTCATCCGTAACAAGTTATGACCTCAATGGCGGCGGCACTGCCAATCGCAGCTTCATTGCCAATGGTGCCGGATCAAGCCTGGATGCATCGGGCATCACCACTGCAGTCGCTGGTGGCTTTATCCGTACCTGGTATGCCGACACACAAAACGGTGGTGTGATTGACCTGAGTAGCATGACCGATATCACTAATGGTGCGGCACAGTTTACCGCTGATGGTGCCAGTAGCCTGATTGACTTGTCTTCACTCACCCTGTTCAATGATGATAACGGTGATCGAACATCTCTGTTAGAAGCAAGCAACGGTGGTGAAGTGCGCCTTAGCAGCAACCCTCTGGATAACATCAGCTTGATCGGGGTTAATATCAACCTGAATAATGATGGATCAACATTGGATACCGACCGTATCACCACCTATGAAAAGGGTATATTTACCAGTAACGCTGTCAACCGCAGCCTGAATATCACTGCGGCTAATGGCAGCAGCTTTATTGCTAATAATGCCACGCTCAACGTCAATAACATAACAGGCACTATCAATAATCAACTAGGCAACTTTGGCAATATGACCTATCGTGCCGATGGTGCCAGTGCGCGTCTGAACATGACTGGCGTCAACACCATCATCAATGCCAGTGCCATTGGACCCAGCATTGATATCCAGGCCACTAACGGCGGCTATATTGATATGAATCAAATCGATTCAATTGATACCGTGCCTGCCATCATCAATACCAGTGCCCCCATTGGTATTATTGCTGATGGTGCCGGTAGTTATATTGACCTATCCGCTCTCACCAAATTCAGGGATCGCATGTCCAACACCGAGTCCAGCCTCAAGGCAAGCAATGGCGCAACCATACAGTTGAAAAATAGCGGCACAACAAGCCTGACCAATATCAATGTGAGCATCGATCAAACCAGTAGCATCAATGCGGATACAGTGGAATTAATCAGTCTGTTTACCAACACCTCGGGCAACCCGGTTGATGATGACATCACCACCCTCGGTGGCAGTGGCACCTATAGCTTCAACACACTGAATACCTCAGGTGTTGTTACACCCGGTGGATTCTCCCAAGGCGATCTGATCATTGATGGCAACTACACGGAAACAAGTGCTGCACGTATTGATATCGAACTCTTCTCACTGCTGGCATTTGATACCCTGGATATCACCGGTGATGCCTCATTTGCTGGCACCCTGAATGTATTGATGGACATGAATTTTGATCTGGGTGCAAATATGAGCTTTGACATTATTGATATCCTGGGCAATAGTAGTGGTGAATTCTTCGGCCTGACCCAGGGCGACGTGGTGTTATCCGACAATGGCTTCGATCTATTTATCGATTATTACGCTGGCTCTGGCAATGATATTGTCCTAACCACCGTGGCACCTTCCGCCGTGCCACTACCCGCACCTCTGGTGCTCATGCTCTCCGGTCTTGGGCTATTTTTTGCCAAGAGGAGAGTTCGGGGATAGATCAGTGATGCTTGGTGCGCATTGCGCACCCTACCGCTGGCACCGTCAACCCATTGGGAACAACCCCCCATATTTATAACGGTAGGGTGATGAGATGGTCTCCTCCCCCCTTTAATACGGCGTCGTAATGCGCCATGATGGAAGTTCAACATACCATCAACATAAAGAAA
>JAADJB010000043.1 GCA_013151035.1 Gammaproteobacteria bacterium | reverse complement strand
ATAAAATAAGGGCAGACCTAATGGTCTGCCCTTATTTTATTGGGGTCTGTCCCCTATTATTCTTATTTTATTGGGGTCTGTCCCCGGTATTTATCTAACGCTGAGAACCCTTCTCACCATGAGCAATATTAAGCACTTGTGCTGCGATATCCTTATATTCCTGACGATAGCCATTCAACACATGGCCTTCAGGGGCATCGTAGTAATCGGACATTGCTACGCCATTTTCCTGTTCATAGGCGATAAACTTCTTCTGCATTTCCAGCATCTTGTTGATTAAATCTGTTTTTTCACTCATGTCAGTGTCTCCGCATATCTCTTGCTAAACTGTATAAACCATTTTTCTGGTAAGGACTATATAAGGTTCCATTATACAGTGCTATATCTCTAATGGGCAATAAAGATTGTTTTCATCTAAAAACCGATTAATAACCGCCCTTACGCGTGCTCTGTGGGCAACCACCAATCTTCAAACCTTGCTTGGATGGCATGCCTGGAAACATTTCGTACATTTCCTTAGAAGTCACTTTACGACCCCAAAGCTTACCCATCTTTTTCATAATGCTACGCTCGTTTGGCTCATCACCATTCAGCATTTCTTCACGAACATACCGCACGATATCCCAATGTTCAGGAGTAGGATCAATTTCTTCTTCTACAAATAATGCTGCTGCTATTTCTTCATTCCAGTCTTCTGTGTTTTCCAAATAACCATTTTCAGTACGTGCTACACCGTCTAAAGACATGCTTAATCTCCTCTAAATTCTCTACACTCAAATTTACTGGTGCAAATTATATTCAATTATTCTGCTATTTTCCAGCAAAAAATATATTGGTGCGTAGTACGCACCCTACCTATACCTTGGCGGCGGCTGCTTGACTCCCTGCCAACTCTTCATCCATATCCTTCACCGCCTTAATTCCACGATGCGCTATAAACAGGCCATAACCCATCTTTCGGCCTGTACCCAACCCTTTTTGTTGCAACAAGATTGATTCGTCCGGGGTTAAATCCGCCAGCATCAGACTACGGGTAAAGATATCCCGCTTAGGACTACGAAAGCTGTGTGTCTTACCACACATCATCTTTTTCACCTGCACCCCCATCGCCTGGATCTCTGCTGCCGCTTCTTGCATAAAATCATCCTCATCTATATTAGGATCACTCTCAACATAACGTGCAAACATAGTCGGCAAGATACTCAACTCATGCACATTAAAATCTCTGACCTCCAGAGTATAACCGCCAATATCCAGTGTTTTGCCATTTAATTCAGCGATATCCGGCAATCGTCTCTCAGGGATACGCAAGGTCATACGCGTGCGTCGGGATAGATGCAGTAATTCATTGGTAACATCCTCCGGTCGCACCCAACCATTACCCGACTCAGCACCATGAATCAGGTGAATACCGGCTAATTCTTCATCATGCAACCAGGGTAAGGCCTGCGTCAGCGCCTGCGATAGATCATAGGCATGATCCAGTGCCAGACAACGACAACGAATAGAAAACACCACATCCAGAATATCCCTGGATATTCCTGCTTCTTTTTTAGGTTTATCTTCTTGCCAATACATAGGGAACCTCGGGTTGTACATTACAACATGGTGCGTGATACGCACCCTACCTCTGTCATTCCCGCGCAGGCGGGAATCCATCAAAACCATGGTGCGTGATACGCACCCTTTCTATCGAGTCGAGTAAAACGCCGCTTCAACCCTTTCTTCCCAATCCTCAGGAGTATCACCATAAGGCGGCTTCACATCAATCTGCAGAAACACCTCGCCCGCTTGCGCCCGTTCACGCACAATTTTCAAAAACGCATCAAAGGTCTCGATATCATGTTCCTGTAACAAGACCTCACTAATTGCCAACATACTGCACACCCCACTACTGATTAAATTGCCTGAATCCGATCAAAATACCGTGCTCGATAAAGCATTCGCTGCTGCAGGGGATCATCACCATCGCTAAACGTCGCACGATTATGCAATACATTATTACAGATCAGCCCCTGCCCGGATATAAGCCTCAAGTGATATATGTGGGGTGATTCCCCAAATAACAAGTCACGCAGGCATTTTACTGCTGACTGCGTCAAGCTATCCTGCTTCCATTCAATGGAACGCGTGCGGGCGGTGTAACGCATATGTAGATTGCCCGAGAGATCAACTGAAAAGACCGGGCCACTCTGTGCCGCTCGAATCTCCACCCCATTTTCAATATTTGCCGGGATCGTCATAACATCAGGCTGCATCAAGGCCTTGATAAAGGCCGGATTTTCATCACGCAACAATATATAGGCTATCTCATGATCCAGCAGAGCATTCTCGCCACCCGCCTCTGCTGCATGCACACAATGCAGAATCATTCCTCTGATCTGCTCATCCGATTTATTGTAATAACCATCGGTATGCCACTGTATGGGCCTATTGGTATAAGGTATATAACCGGCATGACGACCCTGCTCCACAACATGCAAAGAACTAATCTGGTCGCTATCGGAACAAAGATTACCATCCAGACGCTCTAACCCCATCTGCTGGCCTAACGTCTTAATCTGTACCTTGTCGGTCGATAGATCCGATCCAAAATCATAAATCGCCATATTAGCTCGTCGACAAGCCCGGTGAAGTGCCGTTTTCTCATCGACGCTGAGATGAAATGGATCTTCCACATTAACAATGAGCTCACTGGCCTGCACAGGATAATTCGCCAATTTTTGTTCCCGCCAGGTACAGTAGGCTTGATTATCATCCAGATCGAAGGGATTGAGGGCGGTATTTTTTTGCATGGGTTTCATTCCTGGCTGGTGCGTAGTACGACACACTACCTGGTGCGTAGTACGCACCCTACCTAAATATGCTTCCTACCATAGCATGCACTTTAATCATAAACCCACAAAAATCCTGCCGGTATTCATCGACAAAATCAGGCTATTGTTGCGGGTAATTCTATGTCTGTACGATATATGCAAAAATATTTTGTCATTAAGTGATAAAAATCATTAACCTCTATATACCCTTTGGATATCAGGTTAATAAATTATAATTCAATGGCTTAGAGAATATATCACAGGCTTTTATGGGGAAAAAGAGGTCTCCAGCTATCTCTTTTGGGATAACTAACAGGCTTCCAAACATCCCATGAGTAGGGTATCCTACACGCCCTCTCACACATAGACTTCGTGGGCATAGAATTTAGGTGATTATATTTTTAACAAAGATATAATCGAATGAACACATAAATCGCCACTCCAAAGGAGACAGCAATGGCTGACAACAAGCATTACGATACCCCCATGCTAGATGAACTGGAAAACGGTCCATGGCCTAGTTTTATTACCGGCATCAAGAATCTGCGTGACAATCATCCAAAAGATGAGATCCGCAGCATGACCAATGGTCTCCTTGGTCAGCTAGAGCACTCATACGAAACCCGCAAGGGCTACTGGAAAGGCGGTACCATCAGCGTGTTCGGTTATGGTGGCGGTATTATCCCTCGTTTTTCTGAAGTGGCTTCAAGCTTCCCTGAATCCAAGGAATTCCACACCATTCGTGTGCAGCCACCCGCTGGCAACTTCTATACCGCTGACATGCTAGAGCAGTTAGCTGATAGCTGGGAAAAATACGGTTCTGGTCTGGTAACCTTCCACGGTCAGACCGGTAACATTATGTTCATTGGTACTGATAATAAGCAGTTCCAGCATTTCTTCGACGAGATTAACGACTACGGTTGGGATCTTGGTGGTGCGGGCCCATGTGTGCGTACCGGTATGTCCTGTGTCGGTGCTGCTCGTTGCGAACAGTCCTGTGCCAGTGAGCATGCGATTCATCGTCACCTGATGAATAACTTCACCGATGATGTGCATCGTCCTGCTCTACCTTATAAATTCAAGTTCAAGGTTTCTGGTTGTCCTAATGATTGTCAGAATGCTATCGAACGTGCCGACTTTGCTGTTATTGGCACCTGGCGTGATGAAATGATCGTTGATCAGGATGAAGTTAAGGCCTATGTGAAAGCAAAGGGTCGTGAGCACGTTATCGACAACGTGACTTCACGTTGCCCAACGGCTGCCCTGACTCTGAATGACGATGACACTCTGACCGTTGACAACAGTAACTGTGTACGTTGTATGCATTGCCTGAATGTTATGCCAAAGGCTCTTACTCCTGGTAACGATAAGGGCGTGACTATCCTGATCGGTGGTAAGCGCACACTGAAGATTGGTGACCTGATGGGTACCGTTCTGGTTCCATTCATGAAACTGGAAACCGAAGAAGATTATGAACGTATCGTTGAGATGGCTGAAGAGATCATCGACTTCTGGGCTGAAAATGGTCTGGAACATGAGCGTTGTGGTGAAATGATCGAACGTATCGGTCTGGTTAACTTCATCGAAGGCATCGGCGTTGACGTTGATCCAAACATGATCTCTAGCCCACGTCAGTGTTCCTATGTTCGTATGGATGGCTGGGACGAAGAAGCAGAAAAATGGTTTGCTCGTCAACGCGAAGCCAAACAGGCTAGCTAAACCGTTCAATAACCTATATCAAGTGCCCGAATGGCTGTTCGGGCACACAATGAATAAGTAATACTCAGGAGAAAACCATGGCACAGGTTGAAATGCGTCCACCAATCGAATCCGGTTGTCCAGATGGCTTCCAGTACATGCATCCTATGATGCGTAAGAATTATGGTCGCTGGAAATGGCACGATCATCCACGTCCAGGCGTACTGCGTCACGTTGCACATAGCGGCGACACCATCTGGACTGTTAAAGCAGGTACACAGCGTATTCTGGATCTCTTTACTCTGCGTAAACTGACTGGCATTGCCAAGTCACATGCAGACGGTTACATCCACTTTACTCTGCGTAGTAACATTGAGTTCATGGTGACTGAAGAAGATCGCGTTCAGCCACTCATTGATGAACTGGAAGGCAACGGTTATATTGTTGGTGGTACCGCTAACTCTGTTGCCATGATCTCTCATACACAGGGCTGGTTGCACTGTGACATCCCGGGTACTGATGCATCCGGTGTTGTTAAGTCCATGATGGATGAGCTGATTGATGAGTTCCGTAACTGCAACATGCCTAACCGTGTTCATATCACGACTTCTTGTTGTCAGATTAACTGTGGTGGTCAAGGTGATATTGCAATTAACATCCAGCACACCAAACCACCTCGCATCGACCACACCAAGGTGGGTAATGTCTGTGAGCGTCCATCGGTTGTTGCTCGTTGCCCGGTAGCGGCTATTCGCCCTGCCATGGTTGATGGCAAACCTTCACTGGAAGTCGACGAGAAGAAATGTATCTGTTGTGGTGCCTGTTTCCCACCTTGCCCTCCAATGCAGATTAATGATGCTGAATACTCTCAGTTAGCTATCTGGGTGGGTGGTAATCACTCCAACGCCCGTAGCAAGCCAACCTTCCAGAAGCTGGTTGCCGCTGGTATCCCGAATAATCCACCTCGCTGGCCTGAAGCAACGGCTATCGTCAAGAACATCCTTGCTCAATACAAGGAAGGCGCGAAGGATTGGGAGCGCATCAATGATTGGATTGAACGCATTGGCTGGCCTCGTTTCTTTGAGGTAACCGGTCTGCCATTCACCAAGTATCATGTGGATAACTGGAGAGGCGCACGTAACAGTCTAAATGCCTCTACTCATATCCGCTTCTAATAAAGTAGATGGAAGAAACAATGAAATTTGCAATCGTGATAAACGAAGGCCCTTATCAGCATCAAGCCGCTGATTCGGCCTATCAATTTGCCAAAGCTGCGCTGGAAAAAGGCTACGATATCTTTCGTATCTTTTTCTACCACGATGGCGTGAATAATGCGACTAGTCTTGCTATCCCACCTCAGGATGATAGAAACATTACCGCACTATGGTCTGAACTGGCCAAGATTCACGACCTGGATATGGTTGTGTGTATTGCTGCTGCTCAGCGCCGTGGCATATTGGATGAAAATGAAGCGAAGCGTCAGGGTAAACCTTGCTTCAATATTGCCCCCGGGTTCCGTATTTCCGGTCTGGGACAACTAATTGAAGCGGGCATTATTGCTGATCGCATCATTACTTTTGGCGATTAGGAGAAAATATAATGTCTGAAGTAAAAAAATTCATGTATGTTAATCGCAAGGCACCTTATGGCACGGTCTACGCCCTTGAATCTCTCGAGGTTGTACTGATCGGTGCAGCATTTGACCAGGATGTCAGCCTGGCCTTTGTTGATGACGGTGTTTATCAATTAACCAAGGGACAGGCAACGGATGCCATTGGTATGAAAAACTTTTCCAAGACATATACCGCCCTTGGCGATTATGAAGTCAGCAAGATCTACATTGACAAGGACTCTCTGGAAGAACGTGGTTTGACACTTGATGATCTACAACACCTGGTCTGGGAAGATGAAGATGACGACTGGAATGAAAAAGATTCTATCCGTTTAATAAGCCGCGCCGAAATGGCCGACTTGTTCGACGAACAAGATGTCGTACTGAGTTTCTAGAGGAATATAAAATGGCGATGTTACACACGGTAAATAAATCACCTTTCGAGCGTTGCACGCTCAAGTCCTGCATCAGCATGGCAAAGAGCGGCAGCTCAATCCTGCTGATCGAAGATGGTGTTTTAGCAGCAACACAAAATACATCCGTTGCTGATGATATCAGCAAGGCAATGGAAGGTATTACATTCTACGTACTTGGACCTGATTTCAATGCTCGCGGTCTTAACGAAGACAAATTAATCAACGGCATCAAAACTGTCGATTACGAAGGCTTTGTAGAACTGGTTGCACAGCATGAGGTTGTTCAATCCTGGTTATAAACATATTAAATACTATTTATAAGGAGTCCTGAAAATGACAATTGAAGTAAGTGGCAAGACCTACGAGACCGATGAAGAAGGTTATCTGGAAGATTTAAGTCAGTGGAATGCTGAAATTGGTGCTGCAATGGCAGTGGCTGATGACTGTGAACTATCTGACAGTCATTGGGAAGTAATCAACTTCCTGCGTGAATACTACGAAGAATACCAGATTGCACCTGCTGTTCGCGTTCTGACCAAGGCTATTGGCAAGAAACTGGGCAAGGACAAGGGCAACAGCAAATACTTGTATGAATTGTTCCCATACGGCCCAGCTAAACAGGCATGTAAGTATGCTGGTTTACCTAAGCCAACTGGTTGTGTATAAAACACATATCAGATGATATCCAGGGGGGCCTTTTTTAGCCCCCCTATCTTTTACATCCGGAGGCTCTGACGGTGCTATCTGTAAGTATGATTTATGCGTTACTGTTTTACGCTGCGACTGCCGTACTGATTGGTGGTTTAGCAATGCGTATTCAAAAATATGCGCGCACTCCCGCCCCTCTAAAGATTCCAACAACACCTGCTCCTGTAACTCAAGCAGGCGTTGTCGTGAGAATGGCTCAGGAAGTCGTTCTCTTTAAAAGTCTTTTCAAAGCCAATAAATGGATTTGGGCATTAGGTTACATTTTTCATTTTGCCATGTTGCTGGTTCTGTTGCGTCATTTTCGTTATTTCACAGATCCCGTATGGTTTTGGGTTGATCTGGTACAACCATTCGGAAAATATGCCGCATTCGGTATGTTGGCCGGTCTGGGTGGTCTCTGGTTTAGACGACTATTTGTCGAACGTATTCGTTACATCAGCTCCCCATCTGACCACCTGATGCTATTATTACTGCTGTCGATTGCCGGCACTGGTGTCATGATGAAGTTTGTTTCACATGTCGACATTGTTCTGGTCAAGGCCTACTTCCTTGGCTTGTTAACATTCAACATTCAAACATTGCCTGATGACAGTATTTTACTCGTCCATCTGGCTCTGGTTATTACACTGATGTTTATCTTCCCGATCAGCAAGCTGTTACATGTGCCCGGTATATTTTTTAGCCCGACACGTAACCAGGTGGATAACCCGCGTGAAAAACGTCATCTTGCCCCATGGGCAGCTGAACTGGATAACAAGCGCTAAATCGCTGTCTATCTGAAGGAACTATAAAAGTGGCCAAAAAGATCGAATTCGAACTACCGGAAATCAGGGAATATTTTGTTACTCCCAAGTTGAAAGAAGGTGCTATGGCTCATAGCGCACCCTTCCTTGCCAAAAAAGAGTTTCAAAATAATCTAGGATTCCCCGGAGCGGAAGAAAAAGGTGCCTTGATTGATGGCTGGAAGGACGCTGCCATTGATAAAATGGGCGATCTATTAAATCGCTATCGTGGTTTCCAGGTGTTCATGGACTCTTGTGTAAAATGCGGTGCCTGTACCGATAAATGCCATTACTTTCTTGGCACGGCAGATCCTAAGAACATGCCTGTGGCACGTCAGGATCTGCTGCGCAAGGTCTATCGTCGTTACTTTACCTTTGCTGGTAAATATTTCCCTAAACTGGTTGGTGCCGTTGACCTGACAGAAGAAGTGGTCGACGAATGGTATAGTTATTTCCACCAATGTTCCCAGTGTCGTCGTTGTTCTGTCTTCTGCCCTTATGGCATTGATACCGCCGAGGTATCCATGGCCGCGCGTGAGATCCTGGATCATATTGGTAAGGGACAAAAATACTGTAACGAGATCATCGGCAAGGTCTACACCATTGGTAATAACCTTGGTTTGCCTCAACCCGCATTGGCCAACACGCTAGAAGGTCTGGAAGAAGATGTTGAAGAAGATACCGGTATCCCGGTCAAGTTCCCTCTCGACAAGAAAGGTGCCGACATCCTGCTGGTAACCCCTTCTGCTGACTTCTTTGCCGAACCTCATATTGATGGTCTAATTGGCTATGCCAAGGTATTTCATGAGGCCGGACTGAACTGGACCCTGAGTTCACACGCCAGTGAAGCAGGTAACTTTGGTATGTTTATCGGTAGTTACGAAAACATGCAGAAGGTTTCCATGCGTATTCGTAAGGCGGCACAGGATCTTGGCGTAAAACGTATCGTCTTTGGTGAGTGTGGTCATGCCTGGCGTATTGCCTACAGTTTCCTGAATACCCTGGCGGGGCCATTTGACTTCCTTGATCAGAATTACCCGATACCACAGCACATCTGTGAATTGACTAATGATTTGATTGAAGACGGCACGCTCAAATTCGACAAAACGAAAAATGATGACATGGTATTGACCTTCCATGACTCCTGTAATGTGGCTCGTGCCACACGTATGGGAGACAAACCGGGTGGTCAATTCACCATACCACGAGCGGTTATCAAAGCTTGTTGTAATAATTTTCACGATATGGAAAAGGATACCATTGGTGAAGCCACCTTCTGTTGTGGTGGTGGCGGTGGTCTGCTCACTGATGACTTGTTGGAAATTCGTCTTAAAGGCGTCTATCCACGTATGCAAGCATTACAACATGCTACCAATGAATACGGCATCACACATATGGCAGCAATCTGTGCCATCTGTAAGAGCCAGTTCAGCAAGGTACTACCCTATTACGGCTTCCAAATGGATCAGATGGTCAGTGTCCATCAGTTAGTTAGTAATGCGCTTATTATGAGTGATGCTCCCGTTGAAGGCGAGAATCACGATGAAGAAAACGAAGAATCTACTGAAGATTAATTTTTAACTGAATTAAATAATTCTGTTTTACAGGAGCATAAACATGGCGACTTCCAGCGATGAGATGCAGAAAAAGCATTTAACGTTCACCAAATACGAAGCGGGTGATGATCAATACGATTCATACACTGATAATATCTTCAGTGCCGGTTGGTCACATAAGTGCCCTACCTATGTACACCGTACTCCACCTTGTCAGGGCAGCTGCCCCTCAGGTGAAGATATTCGTGGCTGGCTGGACATCGTACGCGGCATCGAAATACCGCCTGAAGGTGTTTCCATGCAGGAATACGCCTTCCGTCGTTCAACCAACGCTAACCCGTTCCCATCCATGATGGGACGTGTTTGCCCGGCACCTTGTCAGGACGGTTGTAACCGTAATGATGTTGAAGATTTCGTCGGTATTAATTCTATTGAGCAATACATTGGTGACACGGCCTTTACTGAAGGCCTGAAGTTTGATAACAGTGCTGAAATGACCGGCAAAAAGGTCGCTATCATCGGTGGTGGTCCAGCGGGTATGACTGCGGCTTATCAGCTGCGTCGTAAAGGCATTGCATCCACTATCTTTGATGATCACGCTGAATTAGGTGGCATGATGCGTTATGGCATCCCTGGCTATCGTACACCGCGTGACTTCCTGAATGGTGAATGCCAACGCATTATCGACATGGGCGGCATTGAAACACGCATGAACACCCGTGTTGGTAAAGACATCAGCATGGACGATATTGATAAAGAATTTGATGCGGTATTATGGGCATTAGGTTGTAAAAATGGTCGTGGTCTGTTTGTTGATAGCTGGAACGAAACGCCTAACTGTGTCTCCGCCGTTGAATTTCTTGAACAGTTCAACAAGGGTGACATGAAGTACACAGCGAATAAGATCCTCTGTGTGGGTGGTGGTGATACCTCGATTGATGTCGTATCTGTTGCCCGTCGTATTGGCACATTGAATGATTATAATGAGAGCCCGGAAGATTCTGTAACCGGTGCAATCACTCACGGTGATATTGATGCTGCTGCCAAGAAGGCCTGTGACAGCGTTGTCCTGACTGCCCTGTTCAAACAGGAAGACATGACGGCTGCCGAGCACGAAGTGAAAGATGCCCTGCATGAAGGTGTCGTCATCATGAATGAAGTCATGCCTGTTGAGATCATCAAGGATGCCAATGGTCGTGCGACCGCATTGAAGCTGGTTGACTGCACCTTGGAAAAGAATGTGCCTGTTGCAACTGAAGGCGGTAAGGAATACATCATTGAGGCTGACCTGATTGTTTCTGCCATTGGTCAAAGTGGTGATCTTGCCGGTGTTGAGGATATGGATAATGGTCATGGCTTTATTAATGCCGACCAGCATTTCCAGGTAACCGGTCGTGAAGGTCATTTTGTTGCCGGTGATATTGTTCGTCCTCACCTGCTAACAACCGCTATTGGACAAGCATCGGTTGCCGCTGAAAGTATTGAACATTACTTCCAGAACGCTGAACTGAGCAAACGCCCCAAGGTTGACAAGCATCACTTCAATCTGCTGAGCAAGCTGCGTGAAGCTGATCTTTCACCCGAGGAATATATCGCTGGTCTGACTAGAGGCACCTCTGAAAAGAAATTTGCCATTCACAACTACGAAGATCGTTCCAAGCAAGAAGTGATTAAATCTGACAAATTGTTCCTTGGTCATTTTGGCTATACCGAACGTGTTAAACGCGAAGAAATCATGGTTGATTCCGATGTGGTTCTGGGTAACTTCAAGGAACGCATGGTCTCACTGGGTGACGAACAAGCGGTTGAAGAAGCGGGTCGCTGCATGAGCTGTGGTATGTGTTTCGAATGTGATAACTGTGTCATATTCTGCCCACAGGATGCCGTCTATCGCGTCAAGAAGAATGAGGCAACCTTAGGTCGCTATGTCGCGACTGATTACAATAAGTGTATTGGTTGTCATATCTGCTCTGATGTGTGTCCTACCGGTTATATTGATATGGCACTGGGCGAATAGGTCTGAGGAATAATGATGAAGCGTATGCAAAATATAATGCGTCTGTTCATAGTCACTCTTTTGCTATCGGGTTTTAGCCTGCAAGTTCAAGCTGGCTCCAAATTTTTGCCAAAGATACCTGCGGCAAAAGAAGGCGAGACAAAGTGTGTGGCACCAACAGAGGATATGCGTAAACACCACATGGATTATCTCCTGCATGAGAGGGATGAAACCATGCGCGAAGGTATACGCGGGGAAAAATTCAGCTTAAAGGGCTGTATTGAATGTCATAACCCGAAACGCAAGGATGGTAGCTACGCACGCATCGATAGCTCGGAGCACTTTTGTAATAGCTGCCATACCTACGCTGCGGTAAAGATTGACTGCTTCCAATGTCATACTGATCGCCCGGCTAACGATGATAAATACCATAAGCTACCCTCTTCACATGTAAACCAGCCTTCAAGCCTGAAAGACAGAATTGTCAAATTTGGCAAGACGACCATTCAGTCCATTAGTGCCAGTGGAAATTAAGCATGAGCAAAGAAACGACAAATCAATCCAGACGACAATTTCTAGGTAATGCCTCAACAGTTGCCGCACTGAGCATTGCGCCCGGTGTTATGTTGAGTCAGGTGGCGCAGGCAAAACCGAATGACCAGGAAGTCAATGACTCGGTTCGTTGGGGTCTACTGATTGATACCAATAAGTGTGCTAAAGACTGTACCGCTTGTATCACTGCCTGTTCAGATGAACATGGGCTGGATAACAGTACCCATTCAGATCGCCCGGATAATGCCAAGATTGATGCGCAGTGGATTCGCAAGGTGACGATACGTGATACTGAAACCAGTCATGTCACCACGCTGCCTCTGATGTGCCAGCATTGTGAAAACCCGCCCTGTGTCGATGTCTGCCCTACCGGTGCCTCCTTCAAGCGTGAAGATGGTATCGTCCTGGTTGACAAACACATCTGTATTGGTTGTCGCTACTGCATGATGGCCTGCCCTTACAAGGCACGTTCCTTCGTCCATGAAGACTTGCATAACCAGAAACCTGATACACCACGTGGCAAGGGCACGGTTGAGAGTTGCAACCTGTGTGTTGTGCGTGTGGACAATGATCGACAACCGGCCTGTGTTGAGGCCTGTGCTGACGAAGCTGAAGGTGCCATCATATTCGGTGATCTTAAAAACCCGAACAGTGAAATATCACGTCAACTGGCACAACATGGTGGTACCCGTATTCGCGCAGACCTTGGACTTAATCCAGGCGTTCGTTATCAGGGTATCTAGAAAATATCTGACCAGTAATTTTTACATTGGATTATCAAACAATGAAACAGAAAATACATTTTCGAGCTATTGAAGGCGATTCACCGGCCTACTACGGATTAATTATCCTGCTTGGTACCATGATACTATCTGCACTGGGTGCAACCTGGTTTATGGAGCATAACGGGCACTGGGTTACCGGGATGAACAACCAGATTGCATGGGGTCTACCGCATGTCTTCGCTGTATTCCTGATTGTTGCCGCCTCCGGTGCCCTGAACATTGCTTCCATCGGTTCAGTGTTTGGTAAAAAAGAATATAAGCCACTGGCACCCTTATCCGGTCTATTGGCAATATGTCTGCTCATTGGCGGTCTAACCGTACTGGTACTCGATCTGGGGCGACCTGATCGTCTGATCGTTGCCATGACCACCTATAATTTCAAATCTATCTTTGCCTGGAACATCATCCTCTATAATGGCTTCCTGGTGGTTGTCGGTGCTTATCTGTGGACCATGATGGATAAGAGCATGGCAAAATATAATAAAATCGCTGGTTTTTCAGCCTTTGCCTGGCGTCTGACCCTAACAACCGGTACCGGTTCCATCTTTGGTTTCCTGGTGGCACGTCAGGGCTATGATGCCGCCATTATGGCACCGATGTTTATCGTCATGTCATTCGCCTATGGCAAGGCTATCTTCCTGTTAGTACTGATGACCTCAAGCCACTACACCGGTCGTCCTTTAGGTGACGCGATGATCTCTCGCATCAAGAACCTGATGGGTATCTTTGTCGCTGCCGCACTCTTTTTTGTCGTCACTTTCCACCTGACCAATCTCTATGCCACAGAACATCATGGCTATGAGGCCTTCATCCTTAGAGACGGCGGCATCTATACTCAACTATTCTGGATCGGGCAGGTATTGATTGGTGGACTCATACCACTGGCTATCCTGTTCCACCCTTGCCTGGGTAAATCCCGTCCAATGATTGCAACCGCATCGGTCATGATTATTCTTGGTGGACTGGTACAGATGTATGTCACCATTATTGGTGGACAGGCATTCCCACTGGTTCTGTTCCCTGGCATGGAAGTCAGCAGTTCCTTCTTTGATGGTGTTATTAATAGCTATAGTCCGAGTCTGCCAGAGTTCATACTCGGTATCGGTGGTATTGCTGTCGCCATGATTGCTGTTGCCCTTGCCGTCAAGATCCTGGATTTTCTGCCTGAAGATCTGAGCGATGAGGTTGCCGATCCTCAACATGTCGTGATCGACTAAATCTTATTTCATTCATGCCTGGAACAGGACATTCCATGTCTCGCGTCCTGATCTCGGCAGCACATAAATCATCTGGCAAGACCACGATTAGCATTGGTCTATGTGCAGCTATCGTTGCACGCAACATCAAAGTACAGGCATTCAAAAAAGGCCCCGATTACATTGATCCGATGTGGCTCGGTCGAGCCAGTCAGTCTTCATGCCTTAACCTTGATTTCTACACCATGCAACAAGATGAGATCGTTGCCAATATTGTGCAGGTGATGAATCCAGCTGACATCGCTATTATCGAGGGCAACAAGGGGTTGTATGATGGACTCGACCCCGAGGGCTCAGACAGCAATGCCGCACTAGCAAAATTGACCCATACACCCGTTATCCTGGTTATTGACAGCAAGGGTATTACCCGTGGTATTGCCCCATTGGTACTGGGTTATCAGTCCTTTGATCCCGACATAGAAATCGCCGGTGTCATTCTCAACCGTGTCGGAGGCAAACGACATGAAGAAAAATTACGCGCCGTCATGACACGCTATACGGATATCCCGGTACTCGGTGCGGTATACAATGACCCTGAATTGGAAATATCAGAAAGACACCTCGGACTGGTACCCAGTAATGAGGCTCACGAAGTTATAGCAAAGATCCATTATATTGCGGAAAAGATCAGCACACAGGTTGATCTTGATGCCATCATTGAGATTGCGCAAAAGGCATCGCCACTACCTGCCCCATGTTGGAAAAGCCCACCTGCTTTCAAGTTATCGCCCCCCCTGAAGATTGGTGTAATACAGGATGCAGCCTTCGGTTTTTATTACCCCGATGATCTGGAAACCTTTCGACAAGCAGGTGCCGAGATCATAGCGATTAATGCACTCACAGATAATAAACTGCCGGAGATTGATGCCTTGTTTATCGGTGGTGGCTTTCCCGAGGTCTATATGGAGGCACTGGCATCCAATCAATCCATACGTTCAGCGGTCTATCAGGCATTAGATGCAGGCATGCCCTGTTACGCCGAATGTGGTGGTCTGATATATCTGACTCGCAGCCTTGAATGGCAGGGTAAAAAAGCTGATATGGTCGGCATCATTCCGGCTGATACCATTATGAATAATATCCCCCAGGGACGTGGTTATATACAGCTACAGGCGACACAACAGCATCCATGGGGTATTCAGGACAATAACATAATTAACGCCCATGAGTTTCACTACTCCAGCCTGAAGAATATCGATGAGACACTGGATTATGCCTATCAAATCAAACGTGGTCACGGCATTAATGGTCGTCAGGATGGAATCATTTACAAAAACACCCTGGCTTGCTACGCACACCAACGCAACACATCAAACAACCCATGGATTGAGAAATTCCTGCGTTTTGTAGTAGGGTGATGAGATGGTCTCCTCCCCCCTTTAATACGGCGTCGTAATGCGCCATGATGGAAGTTCAACATACCATCAACATAAAGAAACG